>JAUYQP010000059.1 GCA_030697205.1 Mycobacteriales bacterium | reverse complement strand
TGGTTCAACTTCCGCAGGCTCCACGGGGAGATTGGGCTCATCCCACCCGTCGAGTACGAGACCAGCCACAGAAGCAACACCCTCACCGGAGCAACCGCTCAGCGTGAGTTGGAAGCCTCCATCAAACCCGGTACTTGACAGCGACAGACGCGGCGAACACCCACGCCCAGACACCTGTCATCGCGACGCCGCGGTCAATGCCCCCGACCAACCAAGATTACGAAAGATCGAGGCTAGGTGGGCGTTTTGCTCGAATACGTAGTTCGACCAAGCAGCCGGGCCAGGCAACCGCTTGCCACGGGTCGCCTGGCGCGGGCCCCCCTGGACGCGTCAGAGGCCGGTCATGCGGACTGCTCAGGCTGGCCGCGAGGTACCGCTGCAGGGTCGGTTGACACGGGGTCAACCAGCCCTGCAGCAGTTCCCACGACGGTCAGGACGAGAACCAGCGTCTCCACTCTCCACAGCCCTAGCCACAAGGTGCCAGACGGACTGGGGGCGCGAGCGGACCGCGGCACCGCCGTACTGCCCGGTTGTCCACAGGCGGGGTGACCTCCCTTTCGCAACGGCGCGTACGCCGATACCGTCTGCATCCGGGACGGAGCGGACGGGGGGTCTGCGGCAGTGAGTGCGGTCGAGACCGTCGAGGCCGAAGTGCGCGAGCTCGTCCGCCGCCGTGGGCTCGACCCGATGCACGACCGGCACGCCGTGCGGCGGCTCGTCGACGACGTCGTCGCCGACTACGACGAGCGCAGCCTCACCTCGTCACTGCCCCCGCTGGCCGATCGCGCCACCGCGGTGCGGCAGGTCCTCGATAACGTCGCCGGTTTCGGCCCGCTGCAGGCCCACCTCGACGATCCTGGGGTTGAAGAAATTTGGATCAACGAGCCCGGCCGCGTCTTCGTGGCCCGCCGCGGCCGATCCGAGCTCACCAACACGATCCTCACCGAGCAGCAGGTCCGCGACCTCGTCGAGCGGATGCTCAAGACCACCGGCCGCCGGGTCGATCTGAGCACTCCGTTCGTCGATGCCATGCTCCCGGACGGCTCGCGGTTGCACGTCGTGATCCCCGACATCACCCGCCGCCACATGTCGGTCAACATCCGCAAGTTCGTCCTGTCGGCCGACCACCTCGACGAGCTCGTCGACCTCGGCACGCTGACCACTCAGGCCGCTCGGTTCCTCGAGGCCGCTGTCGCCGCGGGCCTCAATGTCATCGTCGCCGGCGGCACCCAGGCTGGGAAGACGACCTTGCTCAACTGCCTCGCGAGCGCGATCCCCGGCCGGGAGCGCGTCATCACCTGCGAGGAGGTCTTTGAGCTGCGCATCGGGTTGCCCGACGTCGTGGCGATGCAGACCCGGCAGGCCAACCTCGAGGGCACCGGTGAGATCGAGCTGCGGCGGCTGGTCAAGGAGGCGCTGCGGATGCGCCCCGACCGCATCATCGTCGGCGAGGTCCGACAGGCCGAGTGCCTCGACCTGCTCATCAGCCTCAACAGCGGCTTGCCGGGGATGTGCTCGATCCACGCCAACAGCGCCCGCGAGGCCATCGTGAAGATGTGCACGCTGCCGCTGCTGGCAGGGGAAAATGTGGGCCACGCCTTCGTTGTGCCGACGGTCGCATCGTGCGTCGACCTGGTGGTCCACATCGCCAAGGACGGCAGCGGTCACCGCCGGGTGCGCGAGATCGTGGCGGTCCCGGGTCGGGTTGAAGGCGACGTCGTCGAGGTCGCGGACCTGTTCGTCACGCGCGACCAGCGGCTGGTCCGGGCCGACGGCTACCCGCCCCACCAGGAGCGGTTCGAGTGGATCGGCGCCGACCTGCGCGCGCTGCTGAGGCACGACTGGTGACCGGCGCCCTGCTCGGCCTGATGCTCGGCACCGGCCTGCTGCTCCTGTGGCGGTCGGGCTCCCGGACGCCTCACCGGGCGGCGAGGGAGGCAGGCCTCGACGTCCGCACCCGCGAGCTGCTGCTGCAGGCCGGCATCGAGGGGGTCAGCCCCGCGCAGCTCGTCGCCGTCAGCGTCGGCTGCGCCGTCGTCGCCGGAGTGCTCGTCCTCGGGACCTCCCAGGTGCCGGCGATCGCGCTGGCCTTCGCGGGCTTCGCCGGAGCGGTGCCGCTGACCCTCGTCCGGCGCCGCCGCGCGGCCCGCAGCGTCGAGCTGCGCGAGCTGTGGCCCGAGGCCGTCGACAACCTGGCCAGCGGGGTGCGGGCGGGGCTCAGCCTCCCCGAGGCGCTGGCGCAGCTGGGGGTGCGCGGGCCCGAGGCGCTCCGGCCGCCGTTCGTCCGCTTCGGCGAGGACTACCGCGCGACCGGCCGCTTCGAGGACTGCCTCGACCGGCTCAAGGCGTCGCTGGCCGACCCGGTCGGCGACCGCGTCGTCGAGGCCCTGCGGATGGCCCGCCAGGTCGGCGGCACCGACCTCGGCCGGCTGCTCCGCACCCTGTCGACGTTCCTGCGCGAGGACGCCCGCACCCGCGCCGAGCTCGAGGCCCGACAGGGCTGGACCGTCAACGCCGCGCGGCTCGCGCTGTGCGCGCCGTGGTTCGTGCTGCTGCTGCTCTCCACCAGGCCCAGTGCCGTCGAGGCCTACGCCGAACCGGCCGGTGCCGTCGTCCTGGCGGCCGGCGCGGGGGTGTCCTTCGCGGCGTACCGCGTGATGGTCCGCATCGCGCGGCTCCCTGTCGAGCGGCGGGTGCTGCGGTGAGCGCGCTGCTCGGTGCGGGCCTCGGTGTCGTCGCCGGTGGGGGCGCGTGGCTCGTCGCGACGGGCACGCCGCTGACGCGCCGGCCGAGCCTCGACGACCGGCTCGCGCCCTACCTGCGCGACGCGCCGCGACCCAGTCGGCTGCTCGTGCGCGACGACGTGCTCACGCCCTTCCCGACCCTCGAGCGGCTGCTGCGACCAGTCCTGCGCGACCTCGTCGGCGCGGTCGAGCGGGCGCTCGGCGGCACCACCAGCGCGCGTCGGCGCCTCGACCAAACCGGCGGTGAGCGCACCCTCGAGCAGTTCCGCGCCGAGCAGGTCCTGTGGGGCGCCTGCGGTCTCGGGGCCGCGCTCGCCCTCGTGCTGCTCCTGACCATCTCCGGTGACGCGCCCGGCCCGCTGGCGGCGCTCGTCATCGCGGCGTCGGCGACCGTGGGTGCGGCGCTGGCCCGCGACCGCTGGCTCAGCCGCGAGGTCGCGCGGCGCGAGGAGCGGATGCTGCAGGAGTTCCCCACCGTCGCGGAGCTGCTCGCCCTCGCGGTCACCGCCGGCGAGGGCCCGGTCGGGGCGCTGGAGCGCGTCACCCGCGTGACGTCGGGCGAGCTGTCCAAGGAGCTGTCCCGCGCACTGTCCGAGGCGCGGGCGGGCGCCTCGCTGGTCCAGGCCCTCGAGGGGCTCGCGGCCCGCACGACCCTGGCCCCGCTGGCCCGCTTCGTCGACGGCGTCGCGGTCGCGGTCGAGCGCGGCACCCCGCTCGCCGACGTCCTGCGCGCCCAGGCGGTCGACGTCCGCGAGGCCGGAAAGCGCCAGCTGCTCGAGTCCGCCGGCCGTCGCGAGATCGCGATGATGGTCCCGGTCGTCTTCCTGGTCCTGCCCGTCACCGTCGTGTTCGCGCTCTACCCCGGCTTCTACGGCCTCCGTCTGGTGGCCGGATGATCACAGGAGGACCCGTGCTCGGTCTCGTCACACGCGCCCAGACCCGCTGGCTCGAGCTGCGGGAGCAGCGCGATCGCGGCGACGTGCCCGGCTGGGTGCTCATCACGATCATGACCGCGGGACTGGTCACCGTCGTGTGGGCGGTCGCCGACGACCAGCTCAAGGACATCCTCGACCGCGCCCTCAACAGCGTGCAGGACCCCGGCGGCAACTAGTGCGGGACGATCGAGGCTCGGCCGTCGTGGATTTCACGCTGGTCGTCGTCCTCGTCCTCGGGCTCTTCCTCGGGGTGCTGCAGCTCGGCCTCGCGCTGCACACCCGCAACGTCCTCGTCGCCGCCGCGCAGGAGGGCGCCCGGGTCGCGGCGGGCGCCGACGCGACGGAGCAGGACGGCGTACGCCGCACCCGTGCCCTCATCGCCGACGCCCTGTCGGAGCGGGCCGCCGCGGACATGGAGGTCGAGGCCCGGGTGGTGCGCCGGTCCGGAGCGGCGGTCGTCGAGGTCACGGTCCGCGGGCCGTTACCGGTGCAGCTGCTGCCCGTCTCGCCGGTGACCGTGACGGTCTCCGGTCACGCGTTGGAGGAGTCCCGGTGAGGCGTCCTTCCGGCGACGAGGGCAACGCGCTGGTGGAGTTCACCTACCTCGCGATCCTCGTGATGGTGCCGATCGTCTACCTGCTGCTCACCGTCTTCCAGGTGCAGTCCGCGGCCTTCGGGGTGACCGAGGCGGCGCGCCAGGCCGGCCGCGCCTTCGTCCGCGCGGACACCACAGCCGTCGCCACAGCCCGGGCCCGTGCGGCCTCGGAACTGGCGCTGGCCGACCAGGGCATCTCCGGCGCGCGTCCACCCGTGGTGTCGTGCGCGCCGAAGCCGCGCGCCCGCTGCCTCGAGCCCGGCACCCGCGTCGAGGTCACGGTCACCCACCACGTCGAGCTGCGCTTCCTGGGCGCGCTGTTCTTCGGCACCCGCGAGCCGACGATCCCGGTGACGGCGACCCACGTGCAGGTCGTCGACCGGGTGCAGGCCGCGCCGTGAGGCCGTCGGGCGACGACGGGTCGATCACCGTGCTGGTGCTCGGGCTCTTCGGGGTGCTGCTGACGATGGTCGCGGTCGTCGTCGACACCAGCGCGGTCATCCTTGCCAAGCGCGCGTTGGCGTCCGCCGCCGACGGTGCCGCCGCGGCTGCGGCGCAGGAGCTCGACGAGGCCGCAGTCCTGCGCGAGGGCGTGGGCTCGGCGATCCCGCTCGACCGGGCAGGGGTCCGGGCCGCGGTCGAGCGCTACCAGCGCGACGCCGACGACGGCCAGCCCGGCCTCGACCTCACCGCCGTCACGACCGGGTCGCGGGCAACCGTCACCGCCACCCGGCGGGTGCGGCTGCCCTTCCTCGGCCCGCTGACGGGGCGCACAGTGACCGTCCGCGCCCGCACGACCGTCACCTCACCCGTCCAGCGCTGACCGGCCAGCTGACCGCGGGCTCCCGCCAGCGGGATGTGGCGATCAGCGACGGTGGCGCGCGCGTGATCGCCACATCGTGCGAGGGCGCGTGCGCGTGCGCGGGGGGGGGCGGGGGCGGGGGCGGGCGGGTGGGCGGGTGGGCGGAGCGCAGCGCGATGTGGCGATCAACGACGGTGGCGCGCGCGTGCGTGATCGCCACATCGTGACCGGACGGGTTGGGGCGGGGACAGGTCAGCGGGCGTAGCGCTCGGCGTGGTCGCGGACGACGGCGGCGTTGACCGGGCCGAAGCGCAGTCCGGTCTGCTGGGTCAGGACCGTGAGCATCACGTCGCAGGGGCGGGTCGGGTCGTCGACGGAGCGACCGTGCGCGCAGGCCCCGCCGTAGTGGTGGTGGGCGCCGAGCAGGTGGCCGATCTCGTGGACGATCAGCAGCGCCCCGCCGTCCTTGACGGGCGGCTCGATCGCGGGGATGCCGAGGCCCTCGATGTTGACGCCGACGAGGCCACCGAGCGTGGTCATCCCGACCGCGAAGGCGTGGTCGTCCTGGGCGATGCCGCCGATGCAGTCGGCCTGACCGGCCGCACCGATGTAGCGGTCGGTCGCGAGGTAGACGACGTCGGCGCCCCGCGGCCGCCGGTCGCGGAAGAGCGACGTCAGCCAGTCGACGTAGGCCTGGGAGTCGGCGTCGAGGTCGGGCACGGCCCGCACCAGCTGGTAGCGAGGGGCGAGCACGATGCCGAGGTCGGCGTAGGAGCGGGCCGCCAGAGCGACGCTCTCGCGGACCGTGGGCAGCAGCCGCTTCTCGGTGACGACGAGCACGTCGAGCCGCACCGACGGCGAGGTCCGCGTCGTCGGCAGCTGGCCCAGCGACTGCTGCGCGGGCACGAACATGCTGCAGTCGGAGTGCTGGTCGTCGGCGGCTGCGACCCGGGCGGCCGACAGCGACGGTGCAGCGCCGGAGGAGCCGGGTAGCAGCGTCAGGAGTGACAGCGCGACCACGAGCAGAGCAGTACGACGCACGCGTCCCCCAACAACAGCGGTCAGCGCAGCGGGAGTGCTGCGGCGTACTCCTGATCCCGTGGGGGCGTCGCGGGTTCGGTCCGGCCTGACTGCGCGACTAGGCTCGCGAACCGTGCCTGCCGCCGACCTGCCCGCCCTCGACGCGACCCTCACGAGCATCGAGAAGGTGCTCGACGTGCCGCGGCTGCGCATCGAGCTCGGTGACCTGGAGGCGCAGGCCGGGGAGCCGGGCCTGTGGGACGACCAGGAGAAGGCGCAGCGGGTGACCGGCCGCATGTCGGAGATCCAGAGCGACCTCGAGCGCCTCTCGTCGTACCGCCGTCGCCTGGAGGACCTCGCGGTGCTCTTCGAGATGGCCGCCGAGGAGGCCGACCAGGACGTCGTGGCGGAGGCCGAGCGGGACACCGCGGCCCTGCAGCGCGAGATCGGCTCCTTCGAGGTCCGCACCCTGCTGTCCGGGGACTACGACGAGCGACACGCCCTCGTGCAGCTCAGCCCCGGTCAGGGCGGCACCGAGGCCCAGGACTGGGTGATGATGCTGTGGCGGATGTACTACCGCTGGGCCGAGCGCCACGGCTACCCCCTCGACGTGTTCGAGTGGCAGGAGGCCGAGGAGGCCGGGCTCAAGTCGGTCGTGTTCCAGGTCAAGGCCCCCTACGCCTACGGCACGCTCGCGGGTGAGCACGGCGTGCACCGGCTGGTGCGCATCAGCCCGTTCGACAACCAGGGCCGCCGCCAGACGACCTTCGCGGCCGTCGACGTCACGCCCGTCGTGGACACCGCGGACGCGGTCGAGGTCGACGAGAAGGAGATCCGCGTCGACGTCTTCCGGTCCAGCGGTCCCGGCGGTCAGGGTGTCAACACGACCGACTCCGCGGTGCGCATCACCCACTTGCCGACCGGCATCGTCGTGTCCTGCCAGAACGAGCGCTCCCAGATCCAGAACCGCGCCGCCGCGATGGTCGTGCTCGCGACCAAGCTGCTCGAGGTGAAGCGGCAGCAGGAGCGCGACGAGATGGACTCGATCCGCGGCGACAAGACGGCCAACGCCATGGGCTCGCAGATCCGGAACTACGTGCTGCACCCCTACCAGATGGTCAAGGACCTGCGGACCGGCGTGGAGACCTCGCAGACCCAGGCGGTGCTCGACGGCGAGATCGACGAGTTCGTCGAGGCCACGATCCGGTGGCGCCGGACCTCGCAGGAGCCGGCCGAGCAGTAGCTCAGGTCAGCTGCAGCAGGACCAGCGTCACGAGCAGGAGCAGGGCCGCGAGCAGCACCGGGCCCGCCGGCAGGACGGCGGCCTCGCGCAGTTGCTCGAGGGCAGCGCGGCAGGTCGCGCAGCGGGCGTCACCGACCCGCCCGCCGCAGGACGCGCAGACCGCGTTCTCGAAGGACACACCACCATCATCGGTCATCCCGCCGCTTCCTGCAGCCCCGGCCTAGAGTGGGTCACCGTGATCCGCCTCGAGAAGGTCTCCAAGACCTACCCCACCAGTACCCGTCCCGCCTTGGACGGCGTAGACGTGGACATCGAGAAGGGCGAGTTCGTCTTCCTCGTGGGCTCCAGCGGCTCGGGCAAGTCGACGTTCCTGCGGCTGATCCTCAAGGAGGAGACGCCGACGTCGGGCCGGATCCACATCGCGGGCAAGGACCTCGGCAAGCTCAGCCACTGGAAGGTGCCGGCCCTGCGCCGCTCGATCGGCTGCGTCTTCCAGGACTTCCGGCTGCTGCCCAACAAGACGGTCTTCCAGAACGTCGCCTTCGCCCTCGAGGTGATCGGCAAGCCGCAGCAGACGATCCAGAAGGTCGTGCCGGAGGTGCTCGACCTCGTCGGGCTCGACGGCAAGGCGCTGCGGATGCCCGACGAGCTCTCCGGTGGTGAGCAGCAGCGCGTGGCGGTGGCGCGGGCCTTCGTCAACCGGCCGATGATCCTCATCGCCGACGAGCCGACCGGCAACCTCGACCCCGCGACCAGCGTGGGCATCATGAAGCTGCTCGACCGCATCAACCGCACCGGCACCACGGTCGTCATGGCCACCCACGACGCGCAGATCGTCGACTCGATGCGCCGTCGCGTCGTCGAGCTGTCCGGCGGCCACGTCGTCCGCGACCAGAGCAGGGGCGTCTACGGCTATGGAGCCTAGAAGCGACTAGGCGCCGAGAGAACCGTCAGACCCCCGGAGAGCGAAGGACCCCCGTGCGCTTCCAGTTCGTCCTCAGCGAGATCGCCATCGGCCTGCGCCGCAACCTCACGATGACCGTCGCGGTCGTCATCACGGTCGCGACGACGCTCGCCCTGCTCGGCTCCGGTCTGCTCATCAGCAAGCAGGTCAGCCTGATGAAGGACTTCTGGTACGACAAGGTCCAGGTCTCGATCTACCTGTGCGGGGAGAACAGCCGCACCCCCAAGTGCGGCGGCAACGCGATCACCGACGAGCAGCGCAAGGCCCTCGGTGCCGAGCTCGAGGCCGTCCCGCTCGTCAAGGAGGTCTTCTACGAGTCCCAGGAGGCCGCCTACGAGCGCTTCCGCGAGCAGTTCAAGGACTCCGAGGACCTGCTGGCCGTCACGACCGCCGATGCCCTGCCGGAGTCCTACCGGGTCTCGCTCAAGGACGCCGAGCAGTTCGAGGTCGTCGCGAGCGCCTTCCGCGACCGGCCCGGGGTCGAGACCGTGCAGGACCAGAAGGCACTGCTCGAGCCCTTCTTCCGGCTGCTCGACCGGCTCCAGAAGACCGCGTGGGTGATCGCCCTGGTCCAGGTGGTCGCCGCGGTGCTGCTCATCAGCAACACCATCCGGGTCGCGGCGTTCAGCCGAAGGCGCGAGACCGGCATCATGCGGCTGGTCGGAGCGAGCAACCTCTACATCCAGCTGCCGTTCCTGCTCGAGGGGGTGCTCGCCGGCCTGCTCGGTGCCGGGCTCGCCGCCGGGGGTCTGTTCCTGCTCAAGGGCGTGCTCGTCGACCGCTACCTCAAGCCCGACCTGCAGTTCACCGCCTTCATCGGCTGGGACGCCGTGCTGTCCACCGTCCCGATCCTGCTGGCGGTGGGCGTGCTGCTCGCCGGGCTGTCGTCGTTCTTCACCCTCCGTCGCCACCTCCGGGTCTGATCATCGTTCCCGTGGTATTACGGAGCGTGACCACTTCCCGCCGCGCGCTCGCCGCTGCTCTCGCGGCGGTGGCCGTCGGCGTGCCGGTGACACCGACGCAGGCCGCCGAGGGCGACGAGGTGCGCGAGCGGCTGCGCGAGAGCGCCGGCGAGCTCGAGGACTCCACCGCCGCCGTCCAGGCCGCCGCCGCCCAGCTGCGCAGGGTTGCCGCAGCCCTGCCCGCCGCGCAGCGAGCCGCCGCCCAGGCCCGGGGCGAGCTCGCCGGCGCCCAGGCCCGGGCAGCCGAGGCCGCCCGCGCGGTCCGCACGACCGAGCTCGCGGTCACCAACGCCCAGCGCCATGTCGACGTCGCGACCGCCGAGGTCGAGCAGGGCCTGGCTGACATCGGCCTGCTCGCCCGCCGCACCTACCAGCAGGGCCCGCTCGGCGACCTCGCGGCGGTCATGGAGACCGGCTCGCCGCAGGAGCTCGTCGACCGCGCCGAGACCGTGCAGTTCGTCTTCCGCGGCCTCGACGGGCAGGTTGCCGCCGTGGCCCGCGACCGGCTCGCGCTCGCCAACACCACCGCGCGCCTCGAGGCCCAGCAGCAGCAGCTCGAGAGGGCCCGCGCCGAGGCACTCGCGGGGGAGGAGCGGGCACGCAGCACCGCGCAGCGCGCCCAGGCCGCCGCCGCCCGCGTCGACGCGCTCGTCCGCCAGCGCGCCGCCGTCCTGGCCGGCGCCGAGAAGGAGCGCGCCGCCGACCTCGCGGAGTATCAGCGGGCGCAGGCCGCCTCCCGCGCGCTCGCCGCGCGGCTCAAGGCTGCCGCCGAGGCCCGCAAGCGCGACGGCAGCGTCTCGCCGCGCCGCAACCAGGGCCGGATGCTCTGGCCCGCGGACGGCCCCATGACGAGCCGCTACGGCTACCGCACCCACCCGATCTACGGCGACCGCCGCTTCCACGCCGGCATCGACATCGGCGCGGGCTCCGGCTCGCCGATCGCAGCCGCCGACGACGGCGTGGTGGTCTTCGCGGGCGAGCAGAGCGGCTACGGCAAGTCGGTCGCGATCAGCCACGGCACCGAGGGCGGTCGCGAGCTGGTGAGCTTCTACGCCCATCAGTCGGCGATCCTCGTCAACGAGGGCCAGACTGTCCGGCGCGGGCAGACGGTCGGGCGGGTCGGCAGCACCGGGAACTCCACCGGGCCGCACCTGCACTTCGAGACCCGGCTCGACGGCAGTCCCGTCGATCCGCTCAACTACGTCTCCCCACCCTGAACCTCGGCTCTAGACTGACAGGATGCGTCCCGTCGTGCGTCGAGCCCTGGGGCTCACCGCTGCCGTGACCGGGCTGGTCAGCGCCTTCACGGCCGGGGTCGTCGCGGGGGCCGGGAGCGCCGACGAGCCGGTCGCGGAGAGCCCCGGCGGCACCCTCGACGAGGCCGTCGACCAGATCGCCGGCTCGGCGCTGCGCGAGGTCGACCGCACCGCGCTGGAGTCCGCGGCGATCGAGGGCATGCTCCGCGCCGCGGGTGACCCGTGGGGCACCTGGTCCACCGACGGCGCGGGCGCGTCGCGCTCCCGCGACTACGCCGGCGTCGGCGTCTGGCTGCGGGCCGGCGAGCGTGGCCAGGTCGTCGTGGCGCAGGTCAGCGAGGGCTCGCCCGCCGCGAAGGCCGCGCTGCTGGCCGGTGACGTGCTGCGCGCCGTCGGCGACCGCACCACGGCCGGCATGACCGTCCCCGCCGTCGCGGCCGCGATGCGCGGGCGCGAGGGCAGCGTCGTGCGCGTCGTCGTCGCCCGCGGCACCACCCTGCGCACCGTGTCGCTGCGCCGAGCCGCCGTCGCGGCCGCCGGCGTCACGGTCGCCATGGAGGCGTCGTCCCCCGGCGGGCCGCTCGTCGGTCGCATCACCGTCCCGAGCTTCACCCGCGGTGTCGGCGACGAGGTCCGCAACGCCCTCGCCGAGCTGCGCGAGCAGCGCGCCGCCGGGGTCGTCCTCGACCTGCGCGGCGACCCCGGAGGCTTGCTCGACGAGGCCGTCCGGACCGCCGGCGCCTTCCTCGACGGCGGCACGGTCGTGACCTACGTCCGCCGCGACGGCCACGAGCATCGCCTCGAGGCGAGCCCGGGCGGCGACATCCGCACGCCGGTCGTCGTCCTCGTCGACGGCGGCACCGCCAGCGCCGCCGAGGTCGTCGCGGGTGCGCTGCAGGACCGCGACCGCGCGGTGCTGGTCGGCTCGCGCACCTACGGCAAGGGCAGCGTCCAGGAGCCCCGCACCCTGTCCGACGGCACCTCGCTCGAGCTGACGGTCGCCCGCTACACCACCCCCCGGGGCAGGTCCCTCGAGGGCGTGGGCCTCGAGCCCGACATCGAGATCCCCGCCGGGTCCGCGCCGGACGTGGCCGTGCGCCGGGCCGTCGAGGTCCTCACCGGCCTGCTCGCCACCGCGGGCGGCCGGGGATGACCCGGTGAGCAACAAGTCCGGCGGCGCGAAGAAGAACCTTGGCGGCACCCTCATCGCCTCCAACAAGAAGGCCCGCCACGACTACACCATCGCCGACACCTTCGAGGCCGGGCTCGTGCTGACCGGCACCGAGGTGAAGTCGCTGCGGCAGGGGAGGGCGTCGCTCGTCGACGGTTACGCCGACATCCAGGACGGCGAGGCGTGGCTGCTCGGGGTCCACATCCCGGAGTACACCGAAGGCACCTGGAACAACCACGCCCCGCGGCGCAAGCGCAAGCTGCTGCTGCACAAGGCCGAGATCCTCAAGCTCCTCGGCAAGACCAAGGAGGGCGGCGTGACGATGGTCCCGCTGTCGCTCTACTGGAAGGACGGTCGGGCCAAGGTCGAGATCGGCCTCGGCACCGGCAAGAAGTCCTACGACAAGCGCCAGACGCTCTCCCAGCGCGACGCCGACCGCGACATCGCCCGCGCCATGGGTCGCGCCGCGAAGGGCCGCACACGCTGACCGGCTCGCTGACAGATGCCGGCGTACCCCTGCTGTGGCAAGGGCTGGGACTGCCCGGGCTGGTCGACCTGCACGTCCACTTCATGCCGCGGCAGGTCATGGACAAGGTCTGGGCCTACTTCGACGACGTCGGGCCGCTGACCGGCGTGCCGTGGCCGATCGCCTATCGCGAGGAGGAGGCCGACCGCCTCGCCCGCCTGCGCGGCTTCGGCGTACGTGCCTTCCCGGCGCTGGTCTACCCCCACAAGCCGGGCATGGCGGCCTGGCTCAACGCCTGGGGCGCGGGCTTCGCTGCGCAGCACCCCGACGTGGTGCAGACCGCCACGCTCTACCCCGAGGAGGGGGTCGGGCGCTACGTCGCGCAGGCCCTCGACGGCGGGGCGCGGCTGGTGAAGGTGCACCTGCAGGTGGGGGCCTTCGACCCGCGCGACCAGCTGCTCGACGACGCGTGGGGCCTGCTCGCCGACGCCGGCACACCGGTCGTCACGCACTGCGGCGGCGGGCCCGTCCCGGGGCCCTTCACCGGCCCCGGCCCGATGGCGGAGGTCCTGGCCCGCCACCCCGGGCTGACGGTCGTGGTCGCCCACATGGGCATGCCGGAGTACGCCGACTTCCTCGCGTTGGCGCGCCGCTACCCGCGCGTCCACCTCGACACGACGATGGCGTTCACCGACTTCTCCGAGGGGGCCTGGCCGTTCCCGCCCGCGCTGCTGCCCGAGCTGGTCGACCTGCAGGAGCGGATCGTGCTCGGCAGTGACTTCCCCAACACGCCCTACCCCTACAGCCACCAGCTCGAGGCGCTCGTCCGCCTCGGCCTGGGTGACGACTGGCTGCGGGCTGTGCTGCACGACAACGGGGCGCGGCTGCTCGGCCTGCGCACCTGATCACAAGTGCCTAGATCGAACTATCACAACGGGGGGTGTGAGGGCGCGAGGCAGATGCCGATGTCCCCATCGACCCGTTTCCCGACCTTGAGGTGAGTCGACGTGCCCGCATCAGCGAGTGTCCCTCCCGCCAACTGGTCGACGGCCCTGCCCCGGCGCCGATCCCTCGCCCTGCTGCTGCTCGCCGCCCTCGGTGCCAGCACGCTGACCTCGCCGGCGGTCGCCGCGCAGGGCAGCGCCTGGACCTCGCAGGTTTCCACCGGGGTGCTCGACCCCGGCCTGAGCGCCGCGGGTGACGCCCTCACCAGGGTCATCGTCACCGCGGGCGAGGGTGTGAGCGCCGCGGCCCGCGCCGTCTCCGGCCTCGGAGGCGACGTCACGGCTCGACTGGACCTCGTCGGCGGTGTGTCGGCCTCGGTGCCGGCGTCGCTGCTCGACGACCTCGCCGGCGTGCCCGGTGTGACGGCCGTGACCGCCGACACCCCGGTGCGGTTCGAGAACATGACCTACGACGAGGCGACCAGCGCGTCGTCGTTCGTGAAGACCACGAAGGCCACCGCGGCCTGGTCGGCGGGCAACCTCGGGGCAGGCGTCGGGGTGGCCGTCCTCGACACCGGCATCTCGCAGATGAAGGACTTCGAGGGTCGGCTCGTCCACGGGCCGGACCTCTCCGGTGAGGGCACCGTCGTCGACAGCTACGGTCACGGGACCGTCATGGCCGGGGCCGTCGGCGGCAGCGGCGCCGACTCGGCGGGGCAGAGCGGCGGCGCCTACACCGGTGTCGCGCCCAAGGCCCACCTGGTCGCGGTCAAGGTCGCTGGGCGCAACGGCGCCACCGACGTCTCCACCGTGCTGCAGGGCATGCACTGGGTCAGTGCCTACAAGGACCAGTTCAACATCCGCGTGCTCAACCTCTCGTGGGGCACGGCGAGCACGCAGGACCCCGCGGTCGACCCGCTCAACTACGCCGTGCAGCGGCTGTGGAAGCAGGGCATCGTCGTCGTCGTCGCGGCCGGCAACTCCGGCCCCAACGCTGGGACGATCATGAAGCCGGGCGACGACCCGATGGTGCTCACCGTCGGCGCCTACGACGACAAGGGCACCCTCTCGGCAGACGACGACACCCTGGCCGCCTGGTCCTCCCGCGGCCCGACCGCGCAGGGGGTCGTCAAGCCCGACGTCGTGGCGCCCGGACGCTCGCTCGTCCTGCCGCGCTCCTACGGCTCCTACGTCGAGCAGAACAACCCCAAGGCCCTGGTGCCTCCGAGCTACATCCGCGGGTCGGGCACCTCGCAGGCCGCGGCGGTCACCTCCGGCCTCGCGGCGCTGCTCATCGCGGCCCGCCCGGAGCTCACCCCCGACCAGGTCAAGGCGCTGCTCATGGGCACCGCGGTGCCGCTCGGGACCAGGGCGGTCAACGACCAGGGTTCCGGCCGGGTCGACCTCGCCGCGGCCCTCTCGGCGCCCGCGGGTGCGGCTCAGTGGCAGACCGGCTCCGGTTCAGGGCTCGGCTCGATCGAGGCCAGCCGTGGCGGTCGTCACGTGGAGACGCCCTGTGGCGTCATCGTGGGCGAGATCGACGTCCGGTGCGAGGCCTGGAACGGCTCCTCGTGGACCGGTAGCTCGTGGACCGGATCGTCCTGGACCGGCTCCTCGTGGACCGGGTCGTCCTGGACCGGCTCCTCGTGGACGGGCAGCTCCTGGACCGGCTCGTCGTGGACCGGGTCGTCGTGGACCGGCGGCACCTGGACCGGCTCCTCGTGGACGGGCAGCTCGTGGACCGGCAGCTCGTGGACCGGGTCCTCGTGGACCGGCAGCTCGTGGACGGGCAGCTCCTGGACCGGGTCGTCGTGGACGGGCAGTTCGTGGACGGGCAGCTCGTGGACTACGGCCGAGTACGACGAGTTCCTCACCGCCTTCTGGGGTCAGCGCCCGCCGCGCTGGAAGACGCTCCCCGGTGAGGTCAGCGACTCCGCCTCGACCCTGCTCGTCTGATCACCGATGACCCACGCCAGCCTCGTCGCGCCCGACCCCTCGCGGGTCGGGCCGGCGAGGGCTGCCGTGGGTCGGGTCGCTTCGTGGCTCTCCGCCCACCGGCTGCTCGCCTACGTCCGGCTCGTCTGCGTGCTCGGTCTCGTGGTCGTCGGCTGGCGCGCTGTGGAGGGGCTGGGCACGGCCACGACAGGTGCGCACCTCGCGATCGTGGCGCTGCTGTGCCTCGGCGCGGACCGCTCGCTGCTCGTGATCCGGTTCGGGCACAACCACGAGTCCTTCACCTGGGCCGAGATGTGCGTCGTGATCGGGCTGTGGCTGCTCCCGGTGCCGGTGCTCGTGCCGCTGGCGGGTGCCTGTGTCCTGCTCTACCACCTGATTCTGCGCACCGAGCTGCTCAAGGCCGCGTTCAACGCGGCGTCCTTCGCGATCGGCATCTCTGTCGCCGGGGCAGTCGCGGCCGTCGTGTCGGGCCATCCCACAGGGGCTGACATCGGGGTGCGCGAGGGCGCCGCACTGGCCCTGGGGGCACTGGTGTTCTCGCTGTGGAACGGCGCGGCCATCACGCAGGCCGTGGCCCTGTCCGAGGGCCTCGCCTTCCGCGAGGTCTACGGCAAGGGCCTGCTGCTGCGGTGGGCGGTGGCCGTCGGCAACACGGCCGCGGGTGTGCTGGTCGTCGCGATGGCCCAGTGGAACCGCCCGTCGGTGCTGGTCCTGCCGCCCCTGCTGCTGCTCATGTATGCGGCCTACCGCGGCTACCTGCAGGCCATGCAGGAGCGCGACACCTGGCGCCAGCTCGAGACGGCGTCTCGCGAGCTCAGCGCGCTCGACGAGCGGCACGTCGCCGCGGCGGCGCTGCGACACGCTCGCGCGATGTTCCGCGCCGAGACCGTGGAGCTGCTCGTCGCCCACGAGGACGGCAGCGCCCGGACCTTCTGCTTCGACGCCGAGGGCGCGCTGCAGGTCCAGGCCACGGCCCACCTGCCCGCGGACACCGAGCTGACGGTCGTCCAGCTGGACCCGGCGCACACCGCGCGGGCGGTCACCTGCATCGTCGTACCCCTCGAGGGGCCGCAGGGGCGCTTCGGTGTGCTGCGCCTGGTCTTCGGCGGTCCGGTCCGGTTGACCCAGCGCGAGCGGCAGGTCCTGTCGACCTTCGCCCGCACCGTCGCCACGACGCTGCTCAACGCCACCTTGCACAGCGACGTGCTCGGACAGGCGGCCGAGCACGCCTACGAGGCCAGCCACGACGCTCTGACGGGCCTCGCCAACCGGACGCTGCTCGCCGAGCGGGCCGCGGCGGCGCTATCCGAGGACCGCGGCTGCACGGCGATGCTGCTCCTGGACCTCGACCACTTCAAGGAGATCAACGACACCCTCGGCCATGCGGCGGGCGACCGGCTGCTGGAAGAGGTGGCACGTCGGCTGAACGCCGTCGTCCGCGACGCCGACACCGTGGCACGCCTCGGCGGGGACGAGTTCGCCGTGCTGCTCACCGGGCTGGGGTCGCCCGAGGAGGCCTCCCCCTTCGCCGAGGAGCTGCTGCGGCTGCTCTCCGAGCCGGTCGAGTTCGAGGGACTGCGGCTGTCGATCGAAGGCAGCCTCGGTGTGGCCTGCCACCCGCAGGACGCGGGTTCGCCGGCGGAGCTGCTGCGCCGCGCGGACGTCGCGATGTACCAGGCGAAGACCGAGCGCGGCTCCTGGGTGCGCTACTCCAGCAGCCGTGACGAGTCCAGCGTCCACCGCCTCGCCCTCGTCGCCGAGCTGCGGCGGGCCCTCGAGCAGGACGAGCTCGTCGTGCACTACCAGCCGCAGCTCGACCTCGCGACCGGCCTCATCGTCGGCGCCGAGGCGCTGTGCCGCTGGCAGCACCCCGTGCGGGGGCTGCTCGCTCCCGTGGAGTTCGTCGGTGTCGCCGAGCAGTCCGGGCTCGTGCGGCCCTTCACCATGCGGGTCCTCGACCAGGCAGTAGGGGAGTGCGCGCGCTGGCAGCACGAGGGCCGGCCGATCTCGGTCGCGGTCAACCTCGCGGCGCGCTCGCTGCTCGACCGGGAGCTCCCCGACGACGTCGCCGCCGTGCTCGCGCGGCACGGCCTGCCGCCGGACCGCCTCGTCCTCGAGATCACCGAGACCAACGCCGCCAGCGAGCTCGAGGTGGTCGAGGACGTCCTGTCGCGGTTGCGCCGCCTCGGCGTCGAGATCAGCGTCGACGACTTCGGGACCGGCTACTCCTCGCTGGCCTTCCTCCAGCGCACAGCCGTCAACGAGCTCAAGGTCGACCGCTCCTTCGTCACCCACATGCTCGAGAGCGACAACGACGTGGCGCTCGTGCGCGCGACCATCTCCCTGGCCCACTCGCTCGGCGCCCGCGCCGTCGCCGAGGGCGTGGAGACCGAGGAGATCGCCGAGGCCCTGCGGGCGCTCGACTGCGACCAGGCGCAGGGGTACTGGCTGTCGCGGCCCGTCCCGGCGGCCGACCTGCGGGCGATGCTGGGCCTCCGCGACGCCGAGCCCCGTCCGGCGCCGGCCCCCGTCGTGCCCTTCCCGCGCGACGAGGCACCCGTCCGCCACCTCAGGGCGGTCGGCCAGGACTAGCCGCTTGACCCCAGGCGTTACTGTGGTCGTGTCTCACAGAAGGGGATGACAGGTCTCGACTCCGGATGTCGAGGCAGGGGAAGCGGGCCGAGGAAGCCGACGATCATCTCGTTAACGACCCGTCGGAAAACACACAAGCGCCGACTCCAGTCCGCGCGCGTACGACCTCGCTGCCTAGCAGCTAGTTCGTCGCTGTCAGCCTGAGGACGCCCTCGACTCAGGACCTGGCATCGCTAGAGGGACCACCACCCGCTTTGGCCGCGGGGGCGGGTGGTGAGCTACCGCGGCTGAGCTCGTTCCCGGCCTGCTGGCAGGACCGGGAGAGCCGAGAAACTCAACGCCAGCTGCGCCCGGAGAAGCCCTGTCTATGCACCGGAGGACGCGGGTTCGATTCCCGCCATCTCCACGAGAGCACGCACGAAGGAGCCCGGCCCTGACACTCAGGCGCCGGGCTCCTTCATGTGCGAATCGCGATGGTGAAGCCGTCGTGGCCTTTGGAGCCGACTGTCTGCATGGCGGTGGCGTCGGCTCGCGGGTCGTCCCGCAGTAGGTCGTGCAGCTCGCGAACCCCGCGGACCGCGTCGTCGACGGGGCCGAGTGCCACGGCGCCCCCGCGCACCGTGTTGTCGACGACGAGCAGCCCGCCGGGGCGGAGCAGGCGCAGGGCGTGGTCGGCGTAGACCGGGTTGCTGGGCTTGTCGGCGTCGACGAAGACGAGGTCGACCTCGTCGCCCACCGCGGACAAGGCGTCCGCGGCGGGCCCGACGACGACCGTGACGCGTTCGGCCACGCCGGCGCGGGAGAGGTTGGCCCGCGCGACGGAGGCGTGGTGCTCCGACACCTCGAGGGTGGTGACGTGACCGCCGGCCGGCAGGCCGCGCGCGAGCCACACCGTGGAGTAGCCGCCGAGCGTGCCCACCTCGATGACCCTTCGGGCTCCGGTGGCCCGGACGAGCAGGTGCAGCAGCTTGCCCTGCAGCGGACTGACGTCGATCGCGGGGAGTCCGGCGGCGGCGTTGGCGGCGAGCAGCTCGTCGAGCGCAGGGTCGGGCTTGAGCAGGGCTCCGACCAGGTGGGCGTCGACAGCGGCATGGATGTCAGCACGGTCGGTCACGCGACCTAGTCTGCGCGCATGGGCAAGGTCTACGAGGGCGGCGTCGACGACCTGCTCGCGGAGTGGATCTCCGAGCAGCCGGTCTTCTTCGTCGCGACCGCGCCGCTGGCCGCGGACGGCCGGGTCAACCTCTCGCCGCGCGGTCACGACTGCCTGTCGGTGCTCGACCCGTGGCGGCTCGCCTGGGTCGACTACACCGGCAGCGGCGTCGAGACGATCGCGCACCTCCGCGAGAACGGCCGGATCACCCTCATGTGGTGCGCCTTCTCCGGACCGCCGAAGATCCTGCGCGTCCACGGTCGTGGCCGGGTCTGCCTCCCGGGCACGCCGGAGTACGCCGAGGTCGTCGCCCGTCACCCGGAGCACCCGTCGACGCGGGCCGTCGTCGTGGTCGACGTCGAGCTCGTCAGCGACTCGTGCGGCTACGGCGTGCCGCTGATGGACCTCGTGGGCGAGCGCGACCTGCTCCGGCGCGGGGCGGAGCGGCGCGGCCCGGCAGGCCTCGCGGCCTACCGGGCCGAGCGCAACGCGGAGTCGCTCGACGGGCTGCCGGGACTGGACCCGTCTAGAGCCTGACGCCGGCCTTGCGGGCAGCCTTCTCCGTGAGGTTCACGACCTTCGAGCCGGTCGTGAGGTTGCCTGGCGGCTCGTCCGGCGCCTTCGGCTGTGGCGTCGTCGGGGCTGCCGGCTTGGCCTCGAGCAGCTTGTCACCGAGCTCGCGCAAGGCCTTGCGACCCATGGCCTCGCGGACGAGCGGGAACATCTCCGACTCCTCCTCCTCGACGTGGTGGCGGACGCTCTCGATGAGGACCGTCACCTTGGCGTCGAAGCGCTCGTGGTCGGCGGGCAGGTCGACCAGCTCCGAGAGCGTCCACTTCACGATGTGGTGCTCCTCGAGGCCCTCGAGCACGGTGTCGTCGAGGTCCTCGCAGCGGTCGCGCACGCTGGGGTAGAAGTGCTGCTCCTCGATGGCGGCGTGGACCGAGAGCTCCTCGATGATCTCGTCGACGACCGTGCGCTTGCGCGACGGTGCCGCGTCGTCCTTGACGAGCTTCTCGAACTGCTTGAAGAGGCGCTCCACGGTCTTGTGGTCGTCCTTGAGGAGCACGATCGCGTCGGGCACGGGGGCCTCCGGGGGCGTGTCGCGCGGGGTCGGCGCGCGGGGCGGGGCTGCCGGTCGGCAGTGGAGCGTGGCCTACCCCGCCGCGCGTCGGCCACGCCCGAGCAGGGCACGATGGAGGGGTGTTCGACCTGACCGGCGCGAAGGTGCTCCTCGATGCGGGGCTGCTGCGCCCCACCCGACCCGACCGCCTGCTCGGCATGGGTCTCGCGCTCGCGCGGTGGGGGGTCTCGCCGGCGACCGGCTACGCCGCGCAGGCCGCTCGCCAGCCGCCCGCCGTGGCGCTCGTCGACGACGACGGCCCGCTGACGTTCCGCGAGGTCGACGCCGCGACCCACCGCGCGGCCGCGGCGCTCAGCGAGCGCGGGGTGATGAGCGGTGACCCGGTCGGCCTGCTCGCCCGCAACGGCCGCGGCTTCGTCATCAGCACCGTCGCTCTCGCGAAGCTCGGCGCCGACGTCTACTACCTCAACACCGGCGCCGCCCCCGAGCAGATGGGCGCGGTGCTCGCGCGCGAGGGCGCGCGCCTCGTCGTCCACGACGCCGACCTCGTGCCGCCGCCTGGAGTCACGGCGGTCACGACCGACGACCTGCTGACCGCGCAGCCCACCGCTCGCGGACCGCTGCGGGCAACCCGGTCGTCGCGGCAGGTGATCCTCACCAGCGGTACGACGGGAGCTCCCCGCGGTGCCGCCCGGTCGGGCGCGGGCGTCGAGGAGCTGGTCTCCGCCCTGTCGCGGATCCCGCTGCGGGCGGGGGAGACCACGGTGGTCGCCGCACCGGTCTTCCACGCCTGGGGCCTCGGCCACCTCACCCTCGCGATGGTGCTCGGCTCGACCGTCGTCCTGCCCCGCCGCTTCGACGCCGAGCAGGTCCTGCGCCTGCTCGAGCAGCACCGGGCGAGCACGCTGGTCGTCGTACCCGTGATGCTCGACAAGCTCCTGGCCGCCGACCCGTCGCGCTTCGACCTCTCCAGCCTGCGGGTCATCGCGAGCTCCGGCTCGGCCCTGCCCGGCGACCTCGCGACCCGTGTGGAGGCAGCCTTCGGGCCGGTCCTGTACAGCCTCTACGGCTCCACCGAGGTCGCCTACGCCGCGGTCGCGACCCCCGAGGACCTGCGCGCCGACCCGCACACGGCCGGCCGTGCACCCCACGGCGTGACGCTGCGGGTCGTCGACGGCGAGGGTCGCGACTGCCCGCCCGGCGCCGAGGGGCGCATCTTCGTGGGCAGCGGGCTGACCTTCGGCGGCTACACCGACGGCTCCGACAAGGACCGCCTCGACGG
This sequence comes from Mycobacteriales bacterium, assembly GCA_030697205.1. Taxonomy (NCBI): domain Bacteria; kingdom Bacillati; phylum Actinomycetota; class Actinomycetes; order Mycobacteriales; species Mycobacteriales bacterium. Next base: position 102,878 of record JAUYQP010000059.1, on the reverse strand, counting down.
TCTCGTCGCCACGGGTGACCTGGGGGTCCTCGACGGCAGCGGACGGCTCACCGTCCTCGGCCGCACCGACGACATGGTCGTGGTCGGGGGCGAGAACGTGCACCTGGGGCAGGTCGAGGAGGCGCTGCTCGCGCACCCGCACGTCACCGAGGTGAGCGTCTCGGGACGGCCCGACCCGTCGTACGGCGTGGTGCTCGTCGCCCACGTCGTCCTCTCGGCCGAGGTGCCGACCGAGGAGCTGCAGGAGCAGGTGCGCGGGCGGCTCGCGCGCTTCGCCGTGCCACGGGAGGTGCGCGTCGTCGACGCGCTGCCACGCAACGCGACCGGCAAGGTCGTCAAGAGCGAGCTCGCGTGACGGCCCCCGCCGAGCTCGACCTGCCCGACCTCGACGAGACCGTCGACACCCCGTGGGTCACGATTGTCTGGAACGACCCGGTCAACCTCATGAGCTACGTGACCTTCTGCCTGATGGAGCTGTTCGGCTACAGCAAGGAGAAGGCCACCACGCTCATGCTCGACGTGCACCACCGCGGCAAGGCCGTCGTCTCGACCGGGACGCGCGAGCAGATGGAGGTCGACGTGGCGAAGTGCCACGGCAAGGGCCTGTGGGCCACGCTCCAGCAGTCATGAGGTTCAAGAAGACGCGCAAGGGCGTCGAGGCGCGCTTCGAGCCGGTCGAGGCCGAGGTGCTGGCGCAGTGCACGAGTGAGCTGCTCGAGCTGCTCGGACCCGGGCCGGACGCCCACGCCGACCCGCTCGCCGCGATGGTCGGCCTGTCCGACGCGACCCGCCCCGACGACCCCGCGGTGCTGCGGCTGTTCCCCGACGCCTACGCCCCCGATCACCCCGACGACGCCGCGGCGGGCGACTTCCGGCGCTACACCGAGTCCGACCTGCGGTCGGGCAAGCGCGCGGCCGCCGCGGCTGTGCTCGCCGCCGTCCCGGAGGGCGGGGGAGCGGTGCTGCTCGACCGCGACGACTGCGACCGCTGGCTGGGCTGCCTCAACGACCTGCGGCTCGTGCTCGGCACCCGGCTCGAGGTCGCCGAGGACACCGAGATCGACGACGTCGCCGAGGACGACCAGCGGCTCTACGCCGTCTACGGCTGGCTGGGCTGGGCGCAGGAGTCGCTGCTGTCGTGCCTCACCCCGCGCTCACTAGGCTGAGCAGGTGCTCACCCTGTCCCGCGAGATGCTCGACCGGGTCCTCGCCCACGCCCGCCGCGACCACCCCGACGAGGCGTGCGGCGTCATCGCGGGCCGCGACGGCGTCGCCACCCGGGTCTTCGAGATGGCCAACGCCGACCGCTCCCCGACCGGCTTCACCTTCGACAGCGCCGAGTGGCTCGCGGTCTACCGCGACGTCGACGACGCCGACGAGGAACTGCTCGCCGTCTACCACTCCCACACCATGACGGAGGCCTACCCGAGCCGCACCGACGTGCTGTGGTCGCGCACCACGGAGTTCGCCCACTGGCTGCTCGTGTCGACCCGCACCGACGACGACGAGGTGTGCAGCTACGTCATCACCGACGGCGAGGTCGTGGAGGAGCCGGTCGTCGTCGTCTGACGTGGCATCCGCCACACCCGGAGCCTGAGGGCACCCGGAACAAGCCCGTCGTACCCCCCTGTTGGACGATGAAGGCACCACCCCGAGCGGAAGGCACCACCCACGATGTCTGTCGAGGTCCGGATCCCCACGATCCTGCGCACGTACACCGGCGGCGAGAAGGCGGTCACCGGCTCCGGTGCCACCCTCGCGGCCCTGCTCGAGGACCTCGACAGCCGCCACAGCGGCCTGCGCGGGCGCCTCGTCACCGATGAGGGCGCGCTGCACCGTTTCGTCAACGTCTACGTCAACGACGAGGACGTGCGCTTCCTGGGCGGGCTCGAGACCACGATCGCCGACGGCGACAGCGTCACGGTGCTCCCCGCGGTCGCTGGAGGCTGACATCCGGTTCGACTCGCTCGTCGAGTCCGTCGGGCGCACGCCGCTCGTCGGGCTCCCGACGCTGTCCCCGTCGCCGGACGTGCGGCTGTGGGCCAAGCTCGAGACGAACAACCCGACCGGGTCGGTGAAGGACCGGGCGGCGCTCTACATGGTCGCGGAGGCTGAGAAGGAAGGCCTGCTGCGGCCGGGCGTCACCGTGCTCGAGCCGACCAGCGGCAACACCGGCATCTCGCTGGCGATGGTGTGCCGGATGCGTGGCTACCGGCTGGTCTGCGTCATGCCGGAGAACACCTCGATCGAGCGGCGTCAGCTGCTCACGATGTACGGCGCGGAGATCGTCACCTCGCCAGCCGCCGGCGGGTCGAACCAGGCCGTCGCGGTCGCCAAGCAGCTGGCCGCGGAGAACCCCGACTGGGTGATGCTCTACCAGTACGGCAACCCGGCCAACGCGCTCGCGCACTACGAGACGACCGGCCCGGAGATCCTCGAGGACCTGCCGACGATCACCCACTTCATCGCGGGCCTCGGCACCACGGGCACCCTCATGGGCACCGGCCGCTACCTGCGCGAGCACGTCCCGGGAGTGCGGATCATCGCCGCCGAGCCGCGCTACGGCGAGCTGGTCTACGGCCTGCGCAACATCGACGAGGGCTTCGTCCCGGAGCTGTACGACGCCTCCGTGCTGACGTCGCGCTTCTCGGTCGGCCCGCGCGAGGCCCTGCGCCGGACCCGCCAGCTGGTCGAGGAGGAGGGCGTCTTCGCGGGCATCTCCACGGGCGCGATCCTGCACGCCGCGCTCGGCGAGGCGATGAAGTGCGTCAAGGCCGGGCAGTCCGCCGACATCGCCTTCGTGGTCTGTGACGGCGGCTGGAAGTACCTCTCGACCGGCGCCTACGCCGGCACCCTCGAGGAGGCCGAGGCGGCCCTCGAGGGCCAGCTCTGGGCCTGACAGGTCACCCGCGCGCCAACCGCCACCCAGCCAGGCGCTACTCCGGGAAGTGGCGATCACGCCCGCGGGGGCGCGCTCCCGTGATCGCCACATCCGGTACGACGCCACAGGGCTGCCGGGCGGCCTTCCCGGGAAGTGGCGATCACGCCCGCCGGGGCACGCTCCCGTGATCGCCACATCCGGTACGGGTCCTGGGACCCCCGGAAGGCGGGACGGCTGTCCACAGCTGCGCGGGCCGTCCACAGCTTCGCCGCGAGGGGTGTGGCGGACGCCCGGAAGGGCTCAGCGTGTTCAGCCATGGGCGCACGAGCACTGGACCCGGACGCGGCGGCGAGCGATCTCGGGTACCTCGAGCCTGACGACCGGCTCGCGGCGGCTGTCGGGGTGCTCTCCGCTCGGCGGGCGGGCGCGGACGCGCGGACGCGGCGTGCCGTCCGGGCCGGCCTGTGGCGGCGGTACGGCGCGGTCGTCGTCATGCACAACGGACCACTTACACAGGAGCAGGTCCTGTGGGTGGCCCTACTGCGCAGCCCGCGCGGGGTGGTCCTGAGCGGGACCAGCGCCGCGATCGCCCGCGGTCTGCGGCGCGATGCACCGGTGCGCCCGCAACTGCTGGTGCCCGCAGCCGGTCCGTTGCCGCACCTGGCCGACGTCGACGTGACGAGGACCAGGCTGCTGGACGCGAAGGACGTGCACCCCACGGCGCAGCCACCGCAGCTGAGGCTTTCCCGCGCTGTCGTCGACGCGGCATCGCGGGTCCGGGATGCCGACGACGTCCGCGCGCTGCTCTGCGCGCCTGTACAGCAGCGCCTGCTGCGGCCAGACCACCTGCGGGAGGTGGTCGTGCGACTGGGGCCCGTGCGTCACCGCGCGCTCATGCTCAGCACCCTCGCCGACCTCGCTGGCGGTGCCCACAGTGTGCGTGAGCTGGCGTTCACCCGCCTGTTGCGCCGCGGGAAGGTGCCGCAACCCGACCGACAGGGCGTCCGTCAGCGTCCGTCGGGCCGCTACTTCCTCGACGCGGAGTGGGAGAAGTACGCCCTGCGTGCCGAGGTCGACGGGCTCGGTCACCTCGGGGTCGTCCAGTGGGGGCAGGACTGCGACCGCGACAACGAGCTCGAGCTCGACAAGGTCCAGCAGCGGCGCCTCCGCATCCCCGGCTTCTGGCTCGACGAGCGGCCGGATCACGTCCTCGACCAGGTCCGCCGCGGCCTCCGCCGAGGTGGGTGGCAGGACGGACGGTGACGGGCATGCCGGATGTGGCGATCACGCGAGCGTGGCCCAGCGTGCGTGATCGCCACATCCCACGGTGTGCATGTGATCGGATTCCCGAGCGGAGCGGATGTGGCGATCAAAGCGGCGAGCCGAGCGTGCGTGATCGCCACATCCTTCGGCCGGGCTGACGGCTCGGCATGGGGCGCCGCGGAGGTGGCGATCACCGGAGCGTGGCCGAGCGTGTGTGATCGCCACATCCCGCACGGGGGGCTGCCCGCACTCCCCGTGACAGGTAACCGCGGGGTGTCGGCGAGGTGACACACGATCGGCGCCGCGGCCCTAGGCTGACGGCGTGGGCAGGTCCGGTGTCGATGACGCGCCGATCGGTGTCTTCGACTCCGGTGCCGGTGGGCTGACGGTCGCCCGCGCGCTGATCGATCAGCTCCCGCACGAGCCGCTTCTCTACGTCGGCGACACCGCCCACGGCCCCTACGGCCCGCTCCCGCTCGCCGAGGTCCGCCGCCACGCCCTCGCGGGCATGGACGCGCTGGTCGCCCGCGGGGTGAAGGCCCTCGTCATCGCCTGCAACAGCGCGAGCAGCGCCTGCCTGCGCGACGCGCGCGAGCGCTACGACGTCCCCGTCGTCGAGGTCATCCAGCCCGCGGTCCGCCGCGCGGTCACGGCCACCCGCTCCGGCAAGGTGGGCCTGCTCGCCACGGCGGTGACCGTGAGCAGCCGGGCCTACGACGACGCCTTCGCGGCCGCACCGCAGGTCGCGCTCACCAGCGCGGCCTGCCCGCGCTTCGTCGACTTCGTCGAGCGAGGCGTCACCACGGGTCGCCAGCTGCTGCAGCTCGCCACCCACTACCTCGACCCGCTGCTGCGCGCCGATGTCGACACGGTGGTGCTCGGGTGCACCCACTACCCCCTGCTGACCGGCATGATCTCGCTCGTGGTCGGTGACGGCGTGACCCTGGTGAGCAGCGCGGAGGAGACGGCCAAGGACGTCTACCGCCTGCTCGCGCAGGAGGGCCTCGACCGCGACGCGGAGCGGCCCGCGCCGGTCCACCGCTTCCTGGCCACGGGCGACCCCGAGGCCTTCGCCCGGCTGGGTCGGCGGTTCCTCGGCCCCGAGGTCGGGCAGGTAGGCCGTGTGGACGAGACAGGGGTGGCGGCGTGCAGCTGACGGTGCTGGGCTGCGCCGGGACCTTCCCCGGCCCTGACTCGCCCTGCTCGGGCTACCTCGTGGAGCACGACGGCTTCCGGCTCGTCCTCGACCTCGGCGCGGGCGCGCTCGGCCAGTTGCAGCGCCACTGCGGCCTGCTCGACGTCGACGCGGTCTACATCACCCACCTGCACGCCGACCACTGCATCGACCTCGTCGCCTACTCCTACGCCCGCCGCTACCACCCCGACGGCGTCCCCCCGGTGCTCCCCGTCTACGGCCCGATGGGCACCCGGGCCCGCATCTCCGGCAGCTTCGAGGCCCCCCCGGTCGACGGCCTGCTCGACGTCTTCGACTTCCGCACCGTGACGGCCGGCACCGTGGCGATCGGGCCGTTCGAGGTGACGACCGCGATCATGAACCACCCCGTCGAGTGCCACGGCCTGCGCATCAGCGCCGGTGGCCGCACCCTGGCCTACTCCGCCGACACCGGCGAGACCGATGCGCTCGTCGAGATCGCCCGTGACGCCGACCTGCTGCTGTGCGAGGCGTCGTGGCTGTCGGACCGCGAGCACCCCCCGGGCGTCCACCTCACCGGTCGCGAGGCCGGCGAGCACGCCCACCGTGCCGCCGCCCGTCGCCTCGTCCTCACCCACGTCGTCGCCTTCGTCGACGGGGAGATGGTGATGGCGGAGGCCAAGGAGGCCTTCGACGGCCCGATCGAGCTGGCCCGGATGGGCAGCGTCTACGAGGTCTGAGGCCGCTCGCGAGGCAGGAACCCCCCGTCGTACGACGAAAGCCTGTGCGTGCGCCGTCTTTTGCTCGCTGCCCTCGTCGTCTGCTCCGCCTTCGTGGTGCCCGGCTCCAGCTCTGGTTCGAGCCCTGGATCGAGCTCAGCGGTCTACCCGACGCCGGGGTTCGCGAGCGCCAACGTCGAGTGGATGGGCAACCTGCCGATCCACGCCGACAGCGCCGGCGCCAGGTTGCTCGGCGACCACCTCTACATCACGAGCAGCCACGAGCTGTCGATCTACGACGTGAAGACCGACCCCCTGCTGCCGCGCCTGCTGTCGACGCTGCCGATCCCCAACACGCCCTACTTCGCGGAGGAGGACGTCGACACCAACGGCAAGGTGCTGCTCGTCGGCACAGCGACCGCCCTGGTCGTCGTCGACGTGCGCAACAAGGCGCTGCCGGTGGTGAGCGCGGTCCTGCAGGGCGCGGACGAGCACACGATCAGCTGCGTGCTCGACTGCACCTGGGCTTACGGCTCGGAGGGCGTCATCGTCGACCTGCGCGACCCGGCGGCCCCGAAGATCGCCGGAGACTGGACGAAGGCGCTGCCCGCCGGCGTCGGGCAGACCCACGACGTCACCGAGGTCTCGCCCGGCCTGGTCGTCACGAGCACGAAGACGCTGTGGATGCTCGACGCCCGCAAGGACCCGTCGAAGCCCAAGGTCGTCGCGAGCGGCGCCAGCCCCGACGGCCGCTTCATCCACGCCAACCTGTGGCCGCGGGGCGGCAAGGACACGATGCTGCTCGTCGGCGGCGAGACCTCCGGGGCCGGCTGCTCCGACCCCGAGGGCGGCGCCTTCATGACGTGGGACGCCACCCAGGTGTCAGGGCGGACGGCGAAGACCAAGCGCTTCCGGTTGCTCGACTCCTACCGCGTGCCCGAGGCGACGCTCCAGCAGGGCGGCGCGGCCGTCACCGAGACCTACTGCTCGCACTGGTTCACCACGCGGCCGGGGTGGAAGGACGGCGGCGACGTCGCGATCGGCTGGTACGAGAACGGCACCCGCTTCGTCGACGTGTCCCCGAAGGGCAAGATCACCCAGACCGGCTACTTCACGCCCGCCGGCACGAGCGCGTCCGCGGCGTACTGGGTGAGCAAGGACCTCCTCTACGTCCTCGACTACCAGCGCGGCCTCGACATCCTGCGCTTCAGCGACACCCCCGTGACCCGCTCCGTGCGACCCGGTGCGCCCGGCCTCAAGCCGTGGGAGGCGCCGGCGACGCCGCGGGTCTTCTTGCCCGGCCTGCTCAACGGCACCGCCTGGACCTGCGCCGCACCCGTGCCCGCTGTTGCCTGACTAGCCTTGCTCACGTGACCCGCCATGACGGCCGCTCGGCCGATGCCCTCCGTCCCGTCGTCCTCACCAGGGGGTGGCTCGACCACGCCGAGGGCTCCTGCCTCGTCGAGTTCGGCCGCACCCGGGTCCTCGTCGCGGCCTCGGCGAGCGAGGGCGTCCCGCGGTGGCGCAAGGGCAGCGGCCTGGGCTGGGTGACGGCGGAGTACTCCATGCTGCCGCGCGCCACCCACACCCGCTCCGACCGCGAGTCGGTCAAGGGCCGCATCGGCGGCCGCACCCACGAGATCAGCCGGCTCATCGGCCGCTCGCTGCGGGCCTCGATCGACCTGTCGAAGCTCGGCGAGTCCTCGATCTCGATCGACTGCGACGTCCTGCAGGCCGACGGCGGCACCCGCACCGCGGCCATCACCGGCGCCTACGTCGCGCTCGTCGACGCCTGCCGCCACCTCGGCCGCGAGGCGGCCCTTGTGCGGTCTGTCGCGGCGATCTCGGTCGGCGTCGTCGACGGCACCCCGGTGCTCGACCTCGACTACCCCGAGGACGTCTCGGCCGGCACCGACATGAACGTCGTCGGCACCGGTGACGGCGCGCTCGTCGAGGTGCAGGGCACCGCTGAGGGGGAGCCCTTCTCGCGGGCCGAGCTGACCGCGCTGCTCGACCTCGCGCAGGGCGGCATCGCCGACCTCACCCGGCTGCAGGCCGAGGCGCTCGACCAGCCGCTGCGCCGGCGCCACGAGGGCGTCCCGACCTCGCTGTGAGCGCACCCCAGGTGGTGCTCGCCACCCGCAACGCCGGCAAGGTCGCCGAGCTCTCGCGCATCCTCGCGCCCTACGGCGTCGCGCTCGTCGCGCTGCCCGACGACGTCGAGCCGGGGCCGGAGACCGGCGCGACCTTCGAGGCCAACGCGCTCGCCAAGGCCGTCGAGGCCTGCGCCGCCACCGGCCTGCCCGCGGTCGCCGACGACAGCGGGCTGGTCGTCGACGCGCTCAACGGCATGCCCGGGGTGCTGTCGGCCCGCTGGGCGGGCGCGCACGGCGACGACGCCGCCAACCTCGCGCTGGTGCTCGGCCAGGTCGGCGACGTGCCCGACGAGCGGCGCGGCGCGGGCTTCGTCTGCGCGGCGGCCTACGCCCTGCCCGACGGTCGCACCGGCGTCGTCGAGGGCGTGCTGCGGGGCAGGCTGGTCCACGAGCCGCGGGGCACCGGGGGGTTCGGCTACGACCCGGCCTTCGTGCCCGATGGGCACGACCGCACCACCGCCGAGATGGCGCCCGCGGACAAGGACGCGATCAGCCACCGCGGCCAGGCCTTCCGCGCCCTCGCTCCGCAGCTCGCCGCCGCCCTGGGGGAGCCGGCGTGACGCGGGTGACGGGTGACAGCGGGCTGCAGAGCGAGGTCCTCGAGGACCTCGTCGAGGCCCGCAACTACCGCCGCTGGCTGGTCGACCTCATCGGGCCGCACCTCGGCGACGACCCGCTCGAGGTCGGAGGCGGGCTCGGTCACTACGCCGCCGACTGGGTCGCGGTCCGCGCCGCGCAGGGGCTGACCCGCTTCACCACGTCCGAAGCCGACCCGTCGCGGCTCGCGGCGCTGCGGGAGCGCTTCGCAGCGGACCCGACCGTGACGGTCCGCGAGCTGGCGGTGCCGATCGAGGAGGTCGCGGCGTACTCCTCCGTCGTCGCCTGCAACGTGCTCGAGCACATCCCCGACGACGTCGCCGCGCTGCGGGCCTTCGCCGGGCTGGTGCGTGACGAGGGAGCGGTCGTCGTGGTCGTGCCGGCCTTCCCGTCGGCGATGTCGCGCTTCGACCGGGCGATCGGCCACGAGCGCCGCTACCGGCGGGCGTCGCTGCGGCGTGCCGCCGAGGCCGCGGGTCTCACCGTCGAGGTCCTCCACCACGTCAACCTGCCGGGCCTGCTCGCGTGGCTCGTCACGGTGAAGCTGCTGCGCACGCGGCCGAGGGCGGGGCTGCTGCTCACCGTCTACGACCGCGGGGTAGTGCCGTGGCTGCGCCGCCTCGAGGGTCGCCGGCCACCGCCGTTCGGGCAGTCGCTGCTGCTCGTCGCGCGGGTCCCTCAGCGCGACGCGCGGTAGACCCCGAGGCAGCGCATCGGGTTGCGGTAGGTCGTCGGCTGGACGGCCTGCGGCCCGGCGACCGGGTCGAAGAGGAACGCCTGCGAGCCCGGTGCCTGGATGGTGCGTGCGATCGACGACACCGTCTGGATGCGGGCGATGAGGTCGGCGGTGCTGCCCAGCCGCCCGGTGTCGACGAGCTCGTGGCTGAAGACGACCCAGACCCGCTCGGTCGCGAAGCGGCCGGTGCGCAGTGCGATGCGGTCGTCGCAGCCCTGCGCGGGGGTGTCGATGAGCAGGATCACGCCGTCGCGCCGGATCGGGACGAAGCGCTCGTAGTAGTCGTAGCCGCCACGGGCCGCGATGTGGACCAGGACATGGTCACCGGGCTGGCGCTCCGCGGCGACCTGGCGCAGCACCGGCTCGAGCTCCTCGACGTACTGCGCCTCGATCAGCCGCGGTGGGGTCTCGCGCAGCGCGGGCACGAGGGTGAGGGACAGCGCGACGGTGACGGCGAGCAGCCAGGCCGCCCGCGGCAGGTCCATCCGGTCGGGGACGAGGGCGCCGATCGCGAGGGCGGCGAGGGGCACCAGCCACAGCGACAGCCGACCGGCAAAGGGGTACGCCGACAGCGAGGCCGCGAGGGTCGCCATCGCGACGATCGCGAGCGCGGCCGCCCCGCGGGCCCGGGCGACCCACAGCAGCCGGGCAGCGCCGAGGGCCAGCAGCGCGAGCGCGAGCTCGGGCAGCCGCAGACCCAGCGGAGTCTCGGTGAGGTCGAGCCAGCGGCGGCCGATCCACCGGGCCAGCCCGTCGTCGGTGGGGAAGGTGTAGGCCCAGTAGTCCTCGAGGACCCGGTTGTCGCGCAGGTCGTCGAGCACGAGCACGAAGGCCACGCCGAGCGAGACGAGCCAGCCCGACAGCACCCCAGCGGTCAGGACTGCCTCGCGCCAGCGGCGACCGACGGCGTGCCGGAGGACCAGCACCAGGCTGATGCCGGCGAGGGCCAGGACGGCGGCGTGCGACAGCCAGAGCAGGACGGCGCCGGCGGCGGCGAGCACCGCGACGTCGCGCGTGCCACGCATCGCGCGCAGAGCGAGCAGCACGAGGACGAGCACGACGGCGACGTCGCTGGAGTACTGCTTGACCTCGTTGGCGTAGTAGGTCAGCGACGGGCTGAGCGCGACGATCGCGACGGGCACCGGCACGACGACGGCAGGCAGCAGCCGACGGGCCAGCGCCCAGGTGAGGCCGAGCACGGCGAAGCCGGCGAGCATCGGCACGATGCGCAGCACTCGCTCGTCGGTGCCGAACAGGTCGATCGCGAGCCGCTCGGCCCACAGCCACAGGACCGGGGCTGCCTGGTTGTGGAGCAGTGGCTCGGTGACCAGCGCGGTGTAACCGCGCGACACCAGTGACTCGCCGATGAGCGCCTCGTCGAGCCACAGCGACCGGCCGACCGCCCACTGCCGGATGCGGACCGCGGCGCCGAGCAGGACGAGCAGCAGCGGCACGCCCACGGTCCAGAGCCGCACGGCGAGGGCGGAGGACTCCTCGGGGGCGGCGTGTCGGGCGGCAGGTCGGGCGGCAGGTCGGGCGGCATGTCGGGCGGTGCTGCGGGCGGTGCTGCGGGCGGTGCTGCGGGGGGTGGTGCGGGCCGGTCGTGGCGGCAGCGACCCCGACGGCGGCAGGTCGCCCTCGTGCACGACCACGGCCGGGACGCCGACCGGGTGGGTCTCGTGGAGCGGGTCGAGGGGGAGCGGCGGGCCGGCCGCCGGGTCGCTCGTCAGCGCAGTGCGCGCCGGCGGCTCTGGCCTGCGCGGACGCGCTCGCGCGACAGGATCCAGAGCGCCTCGACGCCGTCCTTCCAGGTGAGCTTCTTGCCCTCCTCGCGGCTGCGGGCCTTGTAGGTGATCGGCACCTCGAAGGGACGCAGGCCGCGCGCCAGCAGCTTGGCGGTCACCTCGGCCTCCATGCCGAAGCCGGCCGCCTCGACGGCGAGCTCGCGGTAGAGGTCGAGCGGCAGCAGCTTGAAGCAGGTCTCGAGGTCGCTGATCCAGCAGTCGAACAGCACGTTGGCGGCCATCGTCACGCTCTTGTTGCCGAGGACGTACCAGAAGCTGTACGCCGTGTGGCTGCCGAACGTGCGGGTGCCGTAGACGACCACGGCCTCGCCGGCGAGCACGGGCGCGAGCAGGGTCGGGATCTCCTCGGGGGCGTACTCCAGGTCGGCGTCGCAGATGATCATGTAGTCGCCGGTGGCGTGCTTCGCCGCCGTGCGGATCGCCGCGCCCTTGCCCTGGTTGACAGCGTGGTGGTGGACCGACAGCCGGGGGTCCTCGACCTGCGCGAGGACCCCGCGCGTGCCGTCGGTGGAGCCGTCGTCGACGACGACGACCTCGAGCTCGCACGGGTAGTCGACGTCGAGGATGCGCTTGAGCGCGGCCTGGGCGGTGCCAGCCTCGTTGAACACGGGCACCAGGACCGAGAGCTTCACCCGCTCAGGCTAGCGGTCGGAGGGCCTCCAGCCCGGCAGGTCCGCGGCTAGGGTCTGTCGGCATGACACGCGTGGTGGTGACCGGCGGGGCCGGCTTCCTCGGGTCGCACCTGTGCACCCGGCTGCTCGACGACGGCGCGGAGGTGGTCGCGCTCGACAACTTCGTCACCGGCACCCCGGAGAACGTCGCGCACCTCACCGAGCGCGACGGCTTCCGGCTCGTCAAAGCCGACATCACCGACTACGTCCATGTGCCCGGACCGGTCGACCAGATCCTGCACTTCGCCTCGCCCGCCTCGCCGATCGACTACCTGCAGCTGCCCATCGAGACCCTCAAGGTCGGCTCGATCGGGACCCTGCACGCCCTCGGCCTGGCCAAGGAGAAGGGCGCGCGCTTCATCCTCGCCTCGACCTCGGAGACCTACGGCGACCCGCAGGTCCACCCGCAGCCCGAGACCTACTGGGGCCACGTCAACCCGGTCGGCCCGCGCGGGGTCTACGACGAGGCCAAGCGCTACGCCGAGGCCCTGACGATGGCCTACCGCCGCACCCACGGCGTCGACACCGGCATCCTGCGCATCTTCAACACCCATGGTCCGCGGATGCGACCCAACGACGGTCGGGCGATCCCGGCCTTCACGTCGCAGGCGCTCACCGGCAAGCCGATCACGGTCGCCGGCGACGGCTCGCAGACCCGCTCGATCATCTACGTCGACGACCTCGTCGAGGGCATCATGCGGCTGCTGCGCTCCGACCTCGCCGGGCCCGTCAACGTCGGCAACCCGCACGAGGTGTCGGTGCTCTACCTCGCCGAGACCATCAAGCGGCTGGTCGGCTCGGACTCGCCGATCACCTTCATCGAGCGGCCCGTCGACGACCCGTCGATCCGCCAGCCCGACATCACCCTCGCCCGCCGCGAGCTCGGCTGGGAGCCCAAGGTCGACTTCGAGGACGGCCTGTCGCGCACCATCGAGTGGTTCCGCACCCACCCCGAGCTCATCCAGGTCTGACCCGTGGTGAGGTGACCTCGTCAGGACGGTCATGCAGGGCCTCATGGTCGCTGGCCGCGGACGTGAGGCCGGCGGCGCCCTCGCGTCGCCTCAGGCGCCCAGACCGTGCTCCCTGCCGATGGCGACGGCGTGGACACGGTCCCTGGCCCGCAGCTTCACCAGGATCGACGAGACCTGGTTGCGGACGGTCTTGAGACTGACGACGAAGTGGTCGGCGATCTCCGCCGTGCTCCGCCCCTCCACCATGAGGGACAGCACCTCCCTCTCCCGCGGCGTCAGCTGCGGGAGGACGCTCGACGCGCTCGCCCGACCACCGCTCGCGAAGTGCCGGGTGATGCGCTCCATGACCTGCGAGCCGAACAGCCCGTCTCCGGCGGCCACGGCGAGCACCGCCCGCGTGAGCTCCTCCGGCCCGGTCGACTTGTGGAGGTAGCCGTGCGCCCCGGCTCGCAGCGCGGCGTAGACCGACGCGTCGTCGTCGTGGCTGGTCAGGACGAGCACCGAGACCCCCTGGCCGACGAGGTCGCGGATCGCGTCCAGCCCGCTCCCGCCGGGCATCTCCAGGTCGAGCAGGACGAGGTCGGCATCGCCCGCCGCCGCGAGCGCCGCGGCGGCGGAGTCGACAGCGCCGGTCACCTGCACCCCGGGCACGGTGGCGAGGAGCGCGCACAGGCCGTCGCGGTACAGCGGGTGGTCCTCCGCCACCAGGACTCGGGTCATCGGTCGGCGCCCCCGCTCACCGGCAGCACGGCCTCGAGCCGGGTGCCTCCGCCGTCCTCGAGCGGGGTGAGGGCGAGGTGTCCGCCCAGCTCGCGCACGCGGCTCCGGCAGCCCCGGATCCCGTTGCCCTCCTGGTCGGGGGCGGGCGGTCCGCAGCCGTCGTCCGCCACCTCCACGCTGAGCCGGGTCTCGTCCTGGCGGACCCGGACCTGCACGGCGCCGGCGCCGCTGTGGCGAAGCGCGTTGGCCACGCCCTCGACGGCCACGCGGTAGGCGACGACCTCCACGTCCGGCGGCACGGCGGGCACCCCCTCCACGACGAGCGTGACGCGGCACTGACCGGCGTGCGACAGCTCGTCGACGCGCCGCTCGAGGGCCGCGACCAGTCCCAGCTCGGCCAGCCCCGGCGGCGCGAGACCGGCGAGCACGCGCCGGACGACGCCGGTCGTCGCTCGGGACTCGTCAGCCACGCGGGCCAGCAGCTGCTCGGCGCCGTCCGGGTCGTCGTGGACCCGGGCACGGGCCGCGCCGACGGACAGGGCAATGCCCGCGAGCGAGGGGCTGAGCTCGTCGTGGAGGTCGCGACGGAGACGGGCCCGCTCCTCCTCTCGGCTGGCCACGAGCCGCTCGCGCGAGGCGGCGAGGTCGTCGGCGAGCCGTCCGGCGTAGAGCGCGACCGCGGCCTGCCGCGCGAGGTCGTGCAGCAGCGCCGTGTCGTGGGCCGACAGCGCCTGCTCCCCGACCCGTGGCGCTACCCGCAGCACGCCGAGCCGGTGCCCGGCGTGCTCGAGGACGAAGTCCCCCGGCCGCCCCAGGTCGTCGGTCAGCAGCTCGACGGAGGGGCTTCGGATCGCCGCGCGCACCGCGTCCACCACGCGGTCGGCGACCTCCTCGGGGGCCACGGCGCCGGCCAGCTGCTGACCAAGGCGCTGCAGCGCGCGCCCCGGCTCGTCGCGGTCGCCGTAGAGCGCCCGGTCGACGAGGCGCTGCGCCGCCTGGCGGACGGTCCCGAAGGCCAGGGCGGTCGCGACCGCGAGCACTGCCGACACTGCCGGGCGGCCGGGTGACGCTCCCGTGGCGCCCGCCGCGGCCGCGAGGGTCACGTACGCCAGGAGCAGGACCACCGACGTCGTGCTCAGCACGAGCGCCCGGTTCACCACGATGTCGAGCTCGTACAGCCGTCCGCGCACGATCGCGAGACCCAGGGAGGCCGGGAGCACCCCGAGGACGTACGCCGTGGCCGGACCGTCCAGGGCGGTGATGTCCAGCGCGCTGAGGACGGCACCCGTCGCGTACAGCGGGAGGAGGCTGGCCGCTCCGACCACGAACCAGGTGTAGGGCGTGCGCTCCTCCCCGCTGGCCCGCCGCCACGTCCGCACCAGTTCGCCGATGCGGACGACCCCGGCGAGGACGACGACGACGACAGCACCGCGGGCCGCGGCCGAGGCGACCCCGTCGCGTCCTGCGACGACCACCAGCAGCGCTGCAGCCGACAGCAGCGCGACCTGGCCCCGCTGCACTGCGCGCCACCGTCCGCGCGCCCGGTCCGGGAAGGCCACGACGAGGAGGGCGAGCACCGGCAGGGTCCCGACGAAGAGCACGTCGCCGAGGCGATCGGAGACCCAGCTCGAGCGCTGCCAGTCCTGGCTCAGCACCCTCGCCGTGACGCTCAGGAGCTGAGCGCTCGCGAGCACGGCGAGGCACCGCCCGACCGTCGTCCCAGGACGGCGGTCGGCCAGCAGCGCAGCCACGAGCGAGGCCGGCACGGCGCCCGCCAGCAGCCACCAGGAGTCCGACCCGCCCGTCCGGTTGTGACCACCCAGGGCCAGGACCAGGAGCGCGACGCACAGGAGCACGGTGTGGAGCAGCAGGAGCGCCAGGGCGCGGCGCCGCGGCAGCCCCATGTCACCCACCCCCTCAGGCCCCGACGGCTGAGCGGCCCCCCCGCTGCCGCGCGACCAGCAACGTACCGCCGACGGTCAGCAGCAGCAGGACGATCTGCGCCGCCCAGAAGCCTGCTGTGAGTGAGTGGTCGGAGCCTGTCGAGTCGTCCTCGAACAGGCGCACCCCGACGGTGAGGTACAGGGTGACGAGCGCCCACACCGCGAGGCCGGCGACGAGCCCAGGGCGGGCGCGCCGGGTGGTGAAGGCGACGACCGCGCCGACGATGACCGCGAGAACTGCCACAGCTGACTCCCTTGCACAGTGCCGGCCGAGTTGCCGACGGACCGAGGCTGCCGCCGGCAGAGGTCCCGCGTCATGAGGCAGCCGACCTCGCCCCGCGGGACGTCGAGCCGGGCACCCGTCCGGGCAGGAGCCAGATGCTCCGGAGGAGAGCCTCCACAGCTGCGGGGGAACCTCTTGCAGTCAAGGACCAGACGCTCGCGGTGTCCTCGTGGTGGGGCCGACGGGAGTCGAACCCGCACTGGAACGGACCTAAACCGTTTGCCTCCTGCCGTTGGGCTACGGCCCCGCGCGCAGCCTACGAGGGCGACGGGTCGACAGCACATGGGCACGCGTCAGGACGACCTCTGAGCGGGAGCCCCCGACACGGTGTGCTGGTGATCTTTGGGGTCTCGCGTCAGGCCAGGCCGAGGTCGCGGGTGAGCTTGGCGACGTGGCCGGTGGCCTTGACGGCGTAGCCCGCGTGGGTCAGGACGCCCTTCTCGTCGATGACGAAGGTCGAGCGGATGACGCCGGTCACCGTCTTGCCGTAGAGCTGCTTCTCGCCGTAGGCGCCGTAGGCCGTCAGGACCTCCTTCGACGGGTCGGACAGCAGCGGGAAGGACAGGCCCTCGGCGTCGCGGAAGCGCGCGAGCTTCTCCGGCGCGTCCGGCGACAGGCCGATCACGTCGTACCCCTGGCTCTGCAGGAAGGACAGCGAGTCGCGGAAGTCGCAGGCCTGCTTGGTGCAGCCCGGGGTGGAGGCGGCGGGGTAGGCGTAGAGGACGACCTTGCGACCGAGGTACGACGACAGCGTCACCGGCACGCCGTCGGCGTCCGGCAGGGTGAAGTCGGGGGCCGTGTCGCCAGGGGCGAGGCGGGGGGTGACGGGCATCGAGCGGCCTCTCGGGTCAGGGTCGGCGCGAGGCTAGCGGACCGCGACGGGCGCGACGGCGGGCTCGTGGGCGTGGTCGTCGAGGCCGGCGGCGCGGCGCAGGCCTCGGCGTCCGGTGACGAGCAGGACGACGGTGAAGGCGAGCGCCTCGACGAGGACGATCGTGGTGCCCGAGGGGATCTCGAGGTGGTAGCTGGCGTACATCCCGATCGCGCCGCCGAGGGCCCCGAGGGTGCTCGACAACCACAGCATCCGGGAAAAGGAGTCGGTCAGCATCCGGGCGACGACGGCCGGGATGACGAGGGTGGCCGCGACGAGCGTCACGCCGATGATCTGCAGCGTCGCGAGGATCGACATCGACAGCACGACCATGAGCAGCGCGTCCATGCGCTTGACGCTGACACCGCTCACGTCGGCGACCTCGGGGTCGAAGGTGGTGAAGAGGAACGACCGGTAGAGCAGCGTGAACGTCGCGGCGGTGAGGACGAGCGTCGCCAGCAGCAGCCACAGGTCGCCGTTGTCGACCCCGAGGATGCTGCCGAACAGCAGCGCGTCGAAGGCCGGGCCCTTGGTGCCGAAGCGGGTGAGCAGGGCGACGCCAAGGGCGAAGGACGCGGTCGTCACGACGCCGATCGCCGCGTCGGCGCCGATCTTGCGACTGCGCGCCACGGCGTTGATGAGCAGCGCGGAGCCGAGCCCCCAGGCCCCGGCGCCGAGGATGATCGGGACGCCGAGCAATGGAGCCGCGGCGTAGCCACCGAAGATGGCGTGCGACAGGCCGTGGCCGATGTAGCTCATGCCGCGCAGCGTGATGAAGACGCCGATCAAGCCGCACAGCGCGCCGGCGAGGACCGCGGCGTAGAGGCCGCGGACGAGGAAGTCGAACTGCAGCGGCTCGAGCAGGTAGTCGATCACCCGGCCGCTCCGAGGACGGAGCCGTCGACGACGACGGGGATGCCGAGGTGCTGCAGGACGTCCATGCGGGCTCCGAAGGTGCGCTCCAGGACGTCGGGAACGATCACCTCCGACGGCGGGCCGGAGGCGAGGACGCGACCGTTGAGCGCGACGAGATGGGGCAGGTGCGCGGCCATGCCGTTGAGGTCGTGAGTGGTGAGCAGGATTGACAGGCCGTCGCGGTTGAGGTCGTCAAGCAGGTGCAGCACCTCGTGGCGGGTGGCGATGTCGACGCCGGACGTCGGCTCGTCCATGAGCAGCAGCTGCGGTCGGCGCAGCAGCGCCCGGGCGATGAACATCCGCTGCTGCTGGCCGCCGGAGAGCTCGCGGATGTGCCGGCGCGAGAGGTCGCCGATGCCGAGCTGCTCCAGCACCCGGGCGACGTCGGCCTTCTCGGCGGCGGTCGCCCAGGGCAGCTGGCGTCGCGACTGGCGGGCCATGAGGACGCACTCGCCGACCGTGACCGGGAAGTTCCAGTCGACGGTGTCGAGCTGTGGGACGTAGCTGACGGCGGTGCCCTTGGCGCGGGTCACGGTGCCGTGCGTCGGGGAGACGGTCCCCAGAAGCAGCCGCAGCAACGAGGTCTTGCCCGAGCCCGACGGGCCGACGACCCCGGTGAAGTCACCGGGCATGACGCGGTAGTCGACGTCGCGCAGCACCGGCGTACCGCCGTAGCCGAAGGTGACGTGGTCGAGGGCGATCAGCGGCGTCACTGCGGGTAGTCCGCCGTGTCCGGGGCGACGTCCGCGACGTCGAGGGCGTCGAGGGCGGTCGACGTGCCGCCGAGGCCGGTGATCATCGTGCGGTAGTCGTAGCGCATCAGCCCGAGCCATGAGTGCTCGCTCTCGCCGGGCTTCCCGGGCAGGTCGTCGTCGAGCAGCGACGCCTCGTAGCGCGCGCCGGTCTCCTTGCCGATCTGCTCGAGCACCTTCGACGGGAAGACCTCGGAGCCGAAGATGACCGGGACCTTGCGCTCCCGGATCTGCCTGATGATGCGGGCGACCTCCTTGGGCTGCGGGTCCTCGAAGTTCGACGGCTGGACGGCACCGATGACGTTCCAGCCGTAGGTCTTGGCGAAGTAGGCGTAGGCGTCGTGGTAGGTCAGCAGCTCCTTCTTGCCGCCCGGGATCGTCGCCTGGTCCTTCTTCAGCGCGGTGGAGAGCGCGGTGGCCTTGCCGACGAAGGCGGTGTGGTTGGCGCGGTAGTAGTCGGCGTTGGCCGGGTCCTTCTCGACGAGGGTGTCCTTGATGACGTCGGCGTACTTCGCGGCCCAGGTCGGGTCGGTCCACAGGTGCGGGTTGGGCTTGCCGTCCTTCTTGGGGAAGGAGAAGTCGTAGATGTAGTCCGACTCGGGCAGGACCTCGTCGCCGAGCTTGACGATCGTGGCGGCGTCGGGGGTGTTGGCCTCGGCGAGGTCGAAGGTCGGCTCCTCGAGCTGCAGCCCGTTGACGAAGACGACGTCGGCCTTCTCCATGACCGCGGCGGCTTGGGGAGGAGGCTCGAAGGTGTGGCTGTTGGTGCCCTCCGGCACGATGCCGGTGATCTGCACGCGGTCGCCGCCGATGTTGGCGGCGATCGAGGTGAGGGGGGCCACCGTCGTGACGACGCGCAGCCGCCCGGAGTCGCTCGTCGGGGCGTCAGAGGGGTCTGGGGTGCCCGTCGCGCAGGCGGAGAGCAGGAGCGGGAGGGTCGCGCAGAGCAGGGCGCGACGGTGCAGGGTCACGTCCTGCACGTTAGTCGCTGTTGCGAATGGTTCGCAACAGGAGTCGCGCCTCTCGGGGTGGGCATGATCAGTCGGTGACCCGTGCCCCGGAACCCGGCCTGCTCATCGAGGACTACGCGGTCGTGGGCGACACCCACACGATGGCACTGATCGGCCGCAACGGCTCGGTGGACTGGTTGTGCCTGCCGGCCTTCGACAGCGCGGCCGCCTTCGCGTCGCTGCTCGGTGACGAGCAGAACGGCCGCTGGCAGGTCTGCCCGGCCGGCCTCGCTGACGGAGCGGTCCTCGAGACGACCCGTCGCTACCGCGGCGACTCGCTCGTGCTGGAGACCGAGTGGCGCACCGCGACGGGGCTCGTGCGGCTCACCGACGCGATGCCACCGAGGGACGCCTCCGCCGACCTCATACGTCGGGTCGAGTGCCTCGAGGGCGAGGTGCAGATGGCGATGCGCTGGGTCATCCGCTTCGCCTACGGCGGGGCGACCCCCTGGGTGCGACGGATCACCGACGCCCATGGGCGGCCGGCGCTGTGGGCCGTGGCCGGCCCGGACGCCGTCCTGCTCCGCGGCGACGTGCTGCCCGAGGCGGACCACCGTGGCGTCGACCGCGCGCACCACGCGCGCTTCACGGTGGCCGAGGGCGACGTCCTCGACTGGTCACTCGTGTGGGCACCGTCGCACGAGCCGCTGCCGGCGCCCCCCGATGTCGGAGCGGGTCTCCAGCAGACCGAGCGGTTCTGGTCGGAGTGGTCCGCGCGCACGTCGTACGACGGTCCGCGGGCCGACCTCGTGCGCCGCTCGCTCGTCACGCTGAAGGCGATGACCTACCACCCGACGGGCGGCATCGTGGCCGCGCCGACGACCTCGCTGCCTGAGCTGATGGGCGGCAGTCGCAACTGGGACTACCGCTACTGCTGGCTGCGCGACGCCACCCTCGTCGTCGACGCGCTGCTCTCGTGCGGCCACACCGAGGAGGCCCAGCAGTGGCAGGCCTGGCTGCTGCGCGCGGTGGCCGGCTCGCCCGACGAGCTGCAGATCGTCTACGGCCTCAAGGGCGAGCGCATGCTGCCCGAGCTCGAGCTCGAGCACCTCGCGGGTTACGAGGGCAGCCGGCCGGTGCGGATCGGCAACGCCGCGGCCGAGCAGTTCCAGCTCGACGTTTACGGCGAGGTGATGGCGGCGCTGGCGACAGCGCGTGACGCCGGGATCGACGGCGACGCCTTCGCATGGGCGGTGCAGCGCTCGGGACTCAGGCGGCTCGAGCAGGTCATGGACGAGCCGGACTTCGGGATCTGGGAGGTGCGCGGCGAGAAGCGGCACTTCACGCACTCCAAGCTCATGGTCTGGGTCGCCTTCGACCGGGCGGTGCGGGCCGTCGAGGAGCACGGTCTCGAGGGGCCGGTCGAGCACTGGCGGGCCCTGCGCGACCGGGTGCACGCGGAGGTCTGCGACAAGGGCTGGAGCGAGACCTGCCAGGCCTTCACCCAGTCCTACGGCAGCGACGCCCTCGACGCGAGCCTGCTCGTCATGCCGCTCGTCGGCTTCCTGCCCGGCGACGACCCTCGGGTGCTGTCGACGATCGACGCCATCTGCTCGACGCTGCGGACAGGCCCGCTCGTCGCGCGCTACGAGACCATCGAGGAGCTCGACGGGCTGCCGCCGGGGGAGGGCTCGTTCCTCGCCTGCTCGTTCTGGCTGGTGAGCGCCCTCGCGCTCGCCGGCCGGGTCGGCGAGGCGACGTCGCTGTTCGAGGAGCTGTGCGACCTCGCCAACGACGTCGGGCTGCTCGCCGAGGAGCACGACGGGACCCGCATGACGGGCAACTTCCCGCAGGCCTTCAGCCACCTGGCGCTGGTGTCGGCCGCGACGACCCTGGCCACGGTCGCGGGTGGTTCCTCCGCCGCAGGGCAGGGCAGGGCAGGATCATGAGCGCAGCACCCGAGTCATGGAGGAGAGCCGCGTGAGCAGCGACAGCCAGGGGACACCGCCGGTACGACGGGCCCGCACCGCCGCGGAGGCCCGCGAGGCCGCGCCGACGCCGGAGTCGCTCGCCGCGGAGATCGCCGAGACCCGGGAGGAGCTGGCCGCCACCGTCGACGCGATCGCCGACAAGGTCAGCCCGAAGCGGGTCGCCAAGCGCACGACGAAGAAGGCCGGCGACGCGGTCAAGGACGGCGCGTCCGCGGCCAAGGACAAGGTCACCGACGCCGCGGACAGCGTATCGGAGACCGTGACCGAGGCGGCCAAGGACGCCGGCAGCGCGGTCAAGGCCGTCAAGGCGGCGGCGAAGCGGGCGCCGAGGAAGGCCACTCCGAAGCCCGCCTCGGTCGCACCCGCCGCGGAACCGGTCACTGAGCCAGCGGCAGCGTCCGCCCCCCAGGCTGCGGTCGTCCCCGACGCCGTCACCCACCCGCAGGTCACGCCGTCGACCCTCCTGCGCTCACCGGTCGCGCCCCCGCCCGCCCCGCCGCAGGTCCCCGGCATGAACAAGCGGGCCGTCGGCGTCGGGGGCGGCGCGGTCATCGCCCTGCTGCTCTGGCGCTGGTGGCGCCGGCGCCACTAGCGCGCACACGCCGACGGCCGGCCCCGTGGGGGACCGGCCTTCGTCGTACCTGGGGTCAGGCGGTGCTGCTGGAGGTCGTTGCAGGAGTCTCGGCGGGGGCCTCCTGCATGTGGTGACCGCGCGCGGGGCGGACCTTGTCGACGGACTCGGTGATGCGGGCGGTCAGGGTCGCCTTGCGCTCGTCGGCCTGCGCCTGCGTGATCTTGCCGTCGGTGACGGCCTGGGCGAGCTTGGCCTCGGCGGCCTTGACGAGCGCGGCGATGAGGTCCGCCTTGCTGACGTCGTTGGCCTCGGCCACCTGGGCGAGGGCCTTGCCGGCAGCGAGCTGGGCCTTGAGCTCGGCCTCGGTGATGCCGATCGCGGTGGCGGCGGCGTCGAGGCCGGCGCCGAAGCCGCGCCCGCCAGGGCCGTGCCCGCGCCCGTCCGGGCCGTGCCCGCGCCCGCGCCCGCCGGGGCCACCGGGCGGGAGGCTCTCGGCGAGGGTGGTGGCGACCTTGTCGGCCTGCGCCTGGGTGAGGGTCTTGTCGGTGACGAGGCCCTTGAGGGCGTCCTTGATCCTGGTGACGCGGTCGCCCACGGCGGTGGCCGTGGAGGTCTCGCTGGTGGCCGCGGTCGCCATCGCCGGGGCCAGTACGACGCCGGTCGCGAGACCGCCGAGCCCGAGGGACGTGGCCAGGACCAGGGTGCCTGCCTTCTTGCGCATGACGTGCTCCTCATCGAGGGGTGGACGGGTGGTTCCCGTCCTGGTGCTCACCAGGGTCGGCCGCCCACCTGCAACCGCCCTGTCACCAACCTGGCAGGTGACTGGCAGCCGCACCAGGGGTGCGGCGCGACTCCCAGGACACTCCCAGGAAGGGCGAGAGGCGGTACGCCGAAGGGCCGGACCGATGGCGCGGTCCGGCCCTGACCGAGCGGTCGGGCTACAGCAGGCGCGGTGACCAGACGAGGGTCGCCGCGCAGGCCCCGAGGGCGGCCACGAGGGCGAGGCCGGCGAGGCGGGCGCTGACGTCACGCCGCTCCTGCGTGGTGCCGACCTGCGCACCGATGTCGGCGTAGACGCCCGAGAGCTCCTCGCCGCTCTCCGCGGAGTAGGCCTGGCCACCAGTCCCCTCGGCGAGCCCGGCGAGGGCAGGGCCGTCGACCGGGACGGGGATGAGCCGGCCCTGGACCGTGACGACGCCGTCCGGCGTGCCGTAGGCGATGGTGCTCACCGGGACTCCCGCAGCCGTGGCCTGCTCGACCGCGGTCGACAGCGGTCGGCCCGCGGTGTTGGCGCCGTCGGACAGCAGCACGATGCGGGCGGGTGCCGGCACGCCGCTGTCGGCATTGGCTGTGGCGACGGCCTGCAGCGAGGCGAGCACCGCCTCGCCGATGGCGGTCGACGGGCCGAGCTGCAGCGCGGCGATGGCGGTCTTGACCGACTCGTGGTCGGTCGTCGGCGGCACCACGATCGAGGCGCTGCCGGAGAAGCTGACCAGCCCGACGTCGAAGGTGTCGGGCAGCCGCTCGACGAAGGCCTGCGCGGACTCCTTCGCGGCGCTGATGCGGTCGGGGCTGACGTCGGTCGCCATCATCGACGCGGAGACGTCGAGGGTGACGATGACGGTGGCCCGCTCGCGTGGCACGGAGACCTCGGCGGTCGGCTCGGCCCAGGCTGCCGTGGTGCCGGTGAGGGCGAGCAGCAGCAGGGCTGCTGGCAGGTGCCGCAACCACCGGGAGCGCTTCGGCACGACCGACAGCAGCAGCTCGAGCTCGGGGAAGCGCACGGCGTAGCGGCTGCGCCGGCGCTGCCGCCAGAGGTGCACAGCGGCGAGGACCGGGACGAGCAGGAGCAGCCAGAGCCGGCCAGGAGCGGCGAAGTCGATGCCTCCCACGGTCATCTCCTCCTGGCGCGCGAGGCGGTGCCGCGGGTGCGCGTGCGGTGCTGCAGGAACGACGCGAAGTCCACCAGCCAGTCGGAGTCCGTGCGCAGCACGACGTGGGACGCACCGGCGGTCCGCACGGCTGCGGCGTTGCCTGCGCGGCGCGCGGCCGCGGCCGCGGCGTAGCGCTCTCGCACGGCCCTGGTCGTCGCGACGTCGACCTCGCGGCCGCTCTCGGGCTCCACCAGGCGCAGCGTGCCGACGTCGGGCAGGGTCAGCTCGCGGGGGTCGAGCACCTCGACGACCATCGTGTCGTGGCGCTGCCCGACCAGGGCCAGCGGGCGCTGCCACGTCTCGGCCGGCTCGAGCAGGTCGCTGATGACGACGACGAGCCCGCGGCGGCGGGGTGGCACGAGCAGTCCCTGCAGTGCCAGCGACAGTGGTGGGCCGGCCCCGTCGGCGCGGGGTTCCTGGAGCACCGTGTGCAACGTCGCGAGGACCGCGTCGCGGCCGGCCCTCGGTGCGATCCGCTTGGTGCCGGCCGGGGTGAGCAGCACGGCGCCGGTGCGGTCACCGGCGCCCCGGGCCAGGTGCAGCAGGGCCGCGCACACCGAGATGGCGAGGTCGCGCTTCTCCGTCGTCCGCGTCCCGAAGGCCATCGACCCGGTGAGGTCGAGCAGGATCGTCGTCTCGAGCTCGCGCTCCGACACCGTGGTGCGCACGTGCGTCTCGCCGGTGCGGGCCGTCACCGACCAGTCGATGCGGCGTACGTCGTCACCGAGGCCGTAGGGACGCGCCTCCGCGGGCTCGCTGCCCGGACCGGGCAGGAAGCCCAGGTGCTCGCCCTGCAGGAGGCCGTCGAGCCGGCGCGCGACCTGCAGCGACAGCCGGCGTACGACGGACTCCGACGGCAGCGGTGGTGGTGGCAGTGACGTCACCCTGCGCATGTCAGGCCACCCCGGACTGCGGCGGAGCGGGGAGGTAGTGGCCGGCGTCCTGCGACGGCGCGACGTGAGGGGGCGTGACGACGGCGAGGACCTGCGCGACGACGTCGGCGCCGGTCTTCTCCTCGGCCAGCGCCTCGTAGGTGAGCACGATGCGGTGGGCGAGCACGTCGACGGCGAGGTCGCGGATGTCGTCGGGCATGACGTAGTCGCGACCGCGCATGAGGGCCAGGGCGCGGGCCGCCTGGACCAGGCCGATCGACCCGCGCGGCGACGCGCCGTGCGCGATCCAGCGGGCGCCGTCGGCGACCTTCCAGGCCTCGGGGTCGCGGGTGGCCATGACGAGGCGGACGGCGTACTCCGCGACGGCGTGGTGCACGAACACCTCGTCGGCCGCGGTCTGCAGGGCCACCAGGTCCTCGAGGGAGAGCACCTGGGTGGCGTGCGGCCGCGAGGCCGACATCCGCCGCACGATCTCCATCTCCTCGTTCATCGTCGGGTGACCGACGACGACCTTCATGAGGAAGCGGTCGCGCTGCGCCTCGGGCAGCGGGTAGACGCCCTCGCTCTCGATGGGGTTCTGCGTCGCGAGCACCAGGAACGGGTTGGGCAGCTTGTGGGTGACGCCACCGAGCGAGACCTGCCGCTCGGCCATCACCTCGAGCAGGGCGGACTGCACCTTGGCGGGTGCACGGTTGACCTCGTCGGCGAGCACCAGGTTGGCGAAGACCGGGCCGAGCTCGACGCTGAAGGTCTCGCTCGACGCGCGGTAGATCCGGGTGCCGACGATGTCGCTGGGCACGAGGTCGGGAGTGAACTGCAGGCGGACCGAGCTGCCGCCCACGACGGTGGCCAGCGTCTCGACGGCCAGCGACTTCGCGACGCCGGGCACGCCCTCGAGCAGGCAGTGGCCGCGGGCGAGCAGCGCCACGACGATGCGCTCGACCATGCGGTCCTGTCCCACGATGACCTTCTTGACCTCCATCAGGGCCTGCTCGAGCTGGTCCTGCGGGGCTCGGCGGGAGGAGCGGGACGTGGTCATGGGGAGGTCCTTCACAGGAGTCGGCTGCTGAAGAGCAGGGAGGGCACGGCGGTGAGCACGAGCAGGAGTCCGGCGACGCCGGCGAAGCGGGAGGCGAGGTCCTCTGTGACGCGCTCCTGGACGACGTCGGTGCCGATGTCGGCGTAGACCTCGGTGAGCTGGTCGCCGGTGGCGGCCTGGTAGGCCTTGCCGCCGGTGGCGTCGGCGATCTGCTGGAGCACGACGGGGTCGACGGGCACGGCCACCTGACGGCCCTGTGACTCCACGACGCCGTCGGCGGTGCCGTAGGCGATCGTCGTCACAGGGACGCCGGCGTCCACCGCGGCCTGGATGCCGATCTCGACCGGTGAGCCCTCGGTCGAGCCCCCGTCGGCGATCAGCACGATGCGGGCGGCGTTGGCGTCCTCGTTGCCCGTGCGGGACATCGCGGCGAGCGAGGTGAGGATCGCGTCGCCGAGGGCTGTGCCACCGAAGAGGTTGAGGTCGTCGAGCTCGGCGGCGACGGAGGCGTGGTCGTCCGTGGGAGCGGCGACGAGCCGGGTGCCCTTGTTGAAGATGACCAAGCCGACCTCGATGTCCTCGGGCAGCGCCTCGATGAACTCCTTGGCTGCGGCCGTCGCGACGCTGAAGCGGTCGGGGCTGACGTCGGTCGCGAGCATGGAGGACGACGTGTCGAGAGCGATCACGATCGTCGCCCGCTCGCGCTCCTCGGTGGCATCCCGCTGCGGCTGCGCCCAGGCCACGGACAGCGAGGTCGTCGCGAGCAGCAGCGCGGCGGGGACGAGCAGCCGCAGCCGACCCGCTCGCCGGGGGGCGACGCTGGGGAGCAGCGCCGCGTCGGCGAAGGGCTCCCTGCCGCGTCGCAGGCCGCGCACCACGAGCACACCCGCGAGGGCTGCCACGACGACGAGCACCCACAGCCGGCCCGGGTGGGCCAGGGTGATGCCGGTGTCGATCTCGGTCACGGGCCCTGCCTCTCGTCGGGTGGTGCCCAGACCGTCGCGCTCGGGTCTGTGCGCCGCCTTGCCTGCTGCTGCGTGCCTGTTGTGAGCCTCCGCGACGCGGTGTGAAGGGCGGGTGAGGCCTCGCGGACGCGCCTTCTCAGGGCAACGTCTCCGGGAGGGTCCTGCGTGCCCGCGAGGGGGTCTCGCGTCCTACGTCGTGGCAGGTGCCGTGGCACCGCTGGTCGCGGGGAGCATCAGCTGCGCGGCCGGTCGATGAGCCGAGAGAGCACGATGGTGCTCTCGGTGTGGTCGACGTTGGGTTCGGCGCGGACCCGTTCGATCGCTCGCTCGAGCTGCTGCATGTCAGCGGCCAGCATGTGGACCAGGGCGTCGGCCTTGCCGGAGACCGTGCAGGCCCCGACGACCTCGGGGACCTTCTCGAGTGCCCGGCGCAGGTCGGGCGGTGCGACGGTGCCCTTGCAGTAGACGTGGACGTAGGCCTCGGTCGACCAGCCCAGGGCCGCGGGGTCGACGACGGCGGTGAAGCCGCGCAGCGCGCCGGACGCGAGCAGCTTGTCGACCCGGCGCTTGACGGCGGGCGCGGACAGGCCGACCTCCGCGCCGATCTCGGCGAAGGTCGCCCGGCCGTCCCGGAGCAGGCAGCTGATCACCTGGGCGTCGAGCGCGTCCACGCTGCCTCCGCAACAGATCGTCGAATGTGGCTGAGAGACGCAACAGAACCACATCTGATGCGCAACGGACAGCGATTGCTTGCGTAGACTGCCTCTCCTACGGTCATCACATGACCCTGCTGGACACCCGCCCCGCCGCCGACACCACCCGCATTGCGCGCCCGCGCCGCTACCTGATGTGCGCCCCCGAGCACTTCGAGGTCAGCTACGCGATCAACCCGTGGATGGACCCGACGGCCACCGTCGACCGGGCGCTCGCGCTGTCGCAGTGGGACGCGCTGCGCCGCACCTACCTCGGGATCGGCCACGACGTCGAGACGATCGCGCCGGTGCCTGGGCTGCCGGACATGGTCTTCGCGGCCAACGGCGGCCTCGTCGTCGAGGGTCGGGCCCTGGGCGCCCGCTTCACCTTCCCCGAGCGCGCGGCCGAGGGTCCGGCGTACCTCTCCTGGCTCGCTGCCGCCGGGCTCGACGCGGCCGTCGAGCCGGTCCACGTCAACGAGGGCGAGGGCGACTTCCTCGTCGTCGGCGAGCTCGTCCTCGCCGGCACGGGCTTTCGCACCCACCCGGGTGCGCACGCCGAGGTGCAGGAGCACTTCGGGGTGCCGGTCGTGTCGCTTCAGCTGGTCGACCCGCGCTACTACCACCTCGACACGGCCCTCGCGGTGCTCGACGACACCACCGTCGCCTACTACCCCGGTGCCTTCAGCGCGGGCAGCCTCTCGGTGCTGCGGCGGCTCTTCCCGGACGCGATCCTCGCGAGCGCCGAGGACGCCGCGGTGCTCGGTCTCAACGCCGTGTCCGACGGTCGCCACGTCGTGCTGCCGACGGTCGCGACCCGGCTCGCCGCGCAGCTGGCCGACCGCGGCTTCGTGCCCGTCGGGGTCGATCTGTCGGAGCTGCTCAAGGCCGGCGGCGGCGCGAAGTGCTGCACCCTGGAGCTGCGCGGGTAGAACACGTTACGGTCGGCACATGCCGATCGAGGGTGAGTACGAGCCGTCCGCCTGGGAGCCCGTCGCCGAGCAGGTCCGCCTCTACGAGGAGACCGGCGGCGTCGAGGGGCGCGAGTGGAGGGGCGGGATCTGCATCGTCCTGACCACGCTCGGTGCGAAGAGCGGGAAGGTCCGCAAGACGCCACTCATGCGGGTCGAGCACGAGGGCAGCTACGCCGTCGTCGCCTCGCTCGGCGGCGCCCCGCAGCACCCGGTCTGGTACCACAACGTCGTCGCCCACCCGCTCGTCGAGCTCCAGGACGAGGCGGTCAAGCGCGACTACGTCGCCCGCGAGGCGACCGGTGAGGAGAAGGCGACCTGGTGGGTGCGGGCCGTCGAGGCCTGGCCCGACTACGACACGTACCAGGCCTCGACCGAGCGGGTCATCCCGCTGTTCGTCCTCGACCCGGTGACCTCCTGATGGGCGTCAACCAGCGCGCCGCCATCACGATGGACGACGCCGAGGTCGCGGGGTTCCTGGAGGAGCAGCGCGTCGCGACGCTGGCCACCGTCGGTCCCGAGGGGCTGCCCCACCTCGTCGCCATGTGGTACGCCGTGATCGACGGCCAGCTGTGGTTCGAGACCAAGGCCAAGTCGCAGAAGGCCGCCAACCTGCGTCGCGACCCGCGCTGCACGGTGATGGTCGAGGCCGGCCACACCTACGACGCGCTGCGCGGCGTCGCGCTCGAGGGCCGGGCCGTCGTCGTCGACGACCCCGACGCGCTGTGGGCCGTCGGCGTCTCGGTGTGGGAGCGCTACACCGGCCCCTACACCGAGGAGATGCGGCCCTTCGTCGAGGTGATGCTCGCCAAGCGCGTGGCCGTGCGCCTCGACGTCGACCGGACCCGCACCTGGGACCACCGCAAGCTCGGCATGGCCCCGATGGACCTCGGCGGCACCACCGCCCCCTCCATCACGGCGTCGTAGCCGTGGGTGAGGCGTCCCAGGTCGTCGGCGACCTCTTCGCCCGGCTCGCGGCACGCGACCTGGAGGGCGCGCGCGGGCTGTGGGCCGACGGCGCGGTCTACCACGTCACCGGCAGCCACGCCGGAGCGGGGGACCGCGGCCCCGACGACTACCTGGCCTTGCTCGCCGAGTGGTTCCACCACTACCCCGACTACGCCGTCGACGGGTTCCGGATGACGGCGTACGACGACGAGGTCGTCGTGGCGCACCTGGTCACCCGGGGAGGCCCGGCCCCGGGAAAGGCCTCCGGGTTGATGGTCTTCCGGGTCGAGCGCGGGCTGGTGACCGAGGGCTGGGGGATCCCCACCTTCGCCGGCGGCGCGCTGCCGTTCTGAGACGTCGGGCGGGTCAGAGGTCGCCGGCGTCGCGGCGGAGGTCGGTGAGGACGTCGACCAGCTCACGGGTGCGGTCGGGGGACAGGCCGGGGCGGGCGAAGACCTCGGCGTTGAGGGCCTCGGTGGCCTTCAGGGCCGTACGACGGCCCTCGTCGGTGAGCGAGACCAGGGTCGCGCGCCCGTCGGTGGGGTGCGGCAGCCGCTCGACGAGGCCGGCGGCCTCGAGGCGGTCGACCGCGTTGGTGACCGACGTGGGATGGACCTGCAGCCGCTCGCTGGCCTTCTTCAGCGGCATCGAGCCGCGGCCGCTGAAAGACAGCAGCGTGAGCAGTTCGTAGCGGGCGAAGGTCAGCCCGAGCGGCCGCAGCACCTCGTCGACGCGGGCCTGCAGCAGCTGTTGCGCGCGCATGACCGACGTGACGGCAGCCATGCCGTCGGCGGCGTCGGCCCAGCCCTGCGCCACCCACTGGCGGCGGGCCTCGGCGATCAGGTCCACGACTGGACCGGACTAGACATTGCGGCGGTACTGCCCGCCTACCTCGAAGAAGGCCTCGCTGACCTGGCCGAGCGAGCAGTGCCGCACGGCCTCCATGAGTGCCGCGAAGACGTTGTCACCGGTGGTGGCAGCCTGCTGCAACGCGGCCAGGGCGGCCGGGGCCTCCGCGGCGTGGCGGCGCTGGAAGTCGGCGAGGCGGACCAGCTGCGACTCCTTCTCCGACTCCGTCGCGCGGGCGAGCTCGACCGTCGCGGGCGCCTCATCGCGCTGCGGCGCGAGGAAGGTGTTGACGCCGACGATGGGCAGCGACCCGTCGTGCTTCTTGTGCTCGTAGAGCATCGACTCGTCCTGGATGCGGCCGCGCTGGTAGCCGGTCTCCATCGCGCCGAGGACGCCGCCGCGCTCGGCGATCCGGTCGAACTCCGCGAGCACGGCCTCCTCGACGAGATCGGTGAGCTCGTCGACGACGAAGGAGCCCTGCAGCGGGTTCTCGTTGGCCGACAGGCCCCACTCCTTGTCGATGACCATCTGGATCGCCAGCGCCCGGCGCACCGACTCCTCGGTCGGGGTGGTCACGGCTTCGTCGTAGGCGTTGGTGTGCAGGGAGTTGGCGTTGTCGTAGAGCGCGCACAGGGCCTGCAGGGTCGTGCGGATGTCGTTGAACGCCATCTCCTGCGCGTGCAGTGACCGGCCTGAGGTCTGCACGTGGTACTTCAGCTTCTGCGAGCGCTCCGACGCGCCGTAGCGCTCCTTCATCGCGACCGCCCAGATCCTTCGGGCGACGCGACCGATCACGGTGTACTCGGCGTCCATGCCGTTGCTGAAGAAGAACGACAGGTTGGGGGCGAAGTCGTCGATCGACATGCCGCGCTCGAGGTAGGCCTCGACGTAGGTGAAGCCGTTGGCGAGGGTGAAGGCAAGCTGGCTGATGGGGTTCGCCCCGGCCTCGGCGATGTGGTAGCCGGAGATGCTCACGGAGTAGAAGTTGCGGACCTCGTGCGCGACGAACCACTCGGCGATGTCGGCCATGCACCGCAGCGCGAACTCCGTGGAGAAGATGCAGGTGTTCTGGCCCTGGTCCTCCTTGAGGATGTCGGCCTGCACGGTGCCGCGGACGTTCTGCAGCACCCATGCACGCAGTTCGTCGAGCTCGGCGGAGTCGGGCTCGCGGCCCTCCTCGTCGCGGAAGCGGTCGAGCCGCTGGTCGATCGCGGTGTTGAGGAACATCGCGAGGATCGTCGGCGCCGGGCCGTTGATGGTCATCGACACCGACGTCGTCGGCGAGCACAGGTCGAAGCCGGCGTAGAGCTCCTTCATGTCGTCGAGGGTCGCGATCGAGACGCCCGACGTGCCGACCTTGCCGTAGACGTCGGGGCGCAGCTCGGGGTCGCGGCCGTAGAGCGTCACCGAGTCGAAGGCCGTCGACAGCCGGGTCGCGGGCTGGCCCTTCGACAGCACCTGGAAGCGGCGGTTGGTGCGGAAGGCGTCGCCTTCGCCGGCGAACATCCGCGCGGGCGCCTCGCCCTCGCGCTTGAACGGGAAGACCCCTGCGGTGTAGGGGAAGTGACCGGGGAGGTTCTCGCGGCGCAGGAACGACAGCAGCTCCGCGTCGTCCGTCGTCGTGGGCAACGAGACCCGTCGGACCTTGTTGCCGGACAGGGTGGTGCGGGTCAGCGCGGTGCGGATCTCCTGGCCGCGCACGGTGTAGACGAGCTCGTCACCGCGGTGCTCCTCGAGGGTCGCCGGCCAGCTGTCCAGCAGCGCCTGCGCGTCGGTCGCGACCGTGGTCGCGGCGAGCAGGCCGTTGAGCTCGGTGGGGTCCGTCACCAGGTCGCGGGCGGTGGTGAGGTGCTGGCGTCGACGGGCGAGCGCGGCCTGGCGCATGGTCTCGGCGTGGTAGCCGCGCACGACCGCGCTGATCTCGGCGAGGTAGCGCTCGCGGGCCGCGGGCAGCACCGACGTGAGGCCGGTCGAGGTCTTCGTCGCGACTCGTGGCAGCACGCCGGCGCCGGCTTCCAGGCCCTTGTCCACCAGCAGGTCGCGCACGTGGTGGTAGAGCGCGGTGACGCCGTCGTCGTGGAAGCGCGCCGCCGAGGTCCCGAAGACCGGCATGTCCTCCCATGACTGCCCGAAGGCCTCGCGGTTGCGCACCATCTGGCGAGCCACGTCGCGCCGCGCGTCCTCCGCGCCGCGGCGCTCGTACTTGTTGATGGCCACCACGTCGGCGTGGTCGAGCATGTCGATCTTCTCGAGCTGGGACGCCGCGCCGTACTCCGGGGTCATGACGTAGAGCGAGGCGTCGCAGAAGTCGGTGATCGTCGCGTCGCCCTGGCCCACGCCGGGGGTCTCGACGACGACGAGGTCGAAGCCCGCGGCCCGGCAGGTGGCGATGACATCGGCGAGGTGCTCGGGCACGGGCGAGCCGCTGGTGCGGGTGGCGAGCGAGCGGAAGAAGACGCTCGCCCCGGTCAGGCTGTTCATCCGGATCCGGTCGCCGAGCAGCGCCCCGCCGCCCTTGCGCCGGGTCGGGTCGATCGCGAGGACCGCGATCCGCAGCTTGTCCTCCTGGTCGAGCCGGAAGCGGCGCAGCAGCTCGTCGGTGAGGCTCGACTTGCCCGAGCCGCCGGTGCCGGTGATGCCGAGGACCGGCGTCGCGCCGGCCCGCTCGCGCAGGGCCGCCGCGAGCTCGGGGGAGCGGCCCTGCTCGACGACGGTGATCGCCCGGGCGAGGGCGGCGACGTCGCCGGACAGCACGGCGTCGAGGGTCGGCGGGGTCCCGGCGAGGTCGACGTCGCAGTCGCGGACCAGGGTGTTGATCATGCCGGCGAGGCCGAGCCGCTGGCCGTCCTCCGGGGCGAAGATGGTGACGCCACGGCTCCTCAGCAGCGCGATCTCCTCCGGGACGATGACGCCGCCGCCGCCGCCGAAGACCTGCACGTGACCGGCGCCGGCCTCGGCGAGGCGCTCCTTGAGGTAGCTGAAGTACTCGACGTGGCCGCCCTGGTAGGAGCTGACCGCGACGCCCTGCACGTCCTCCTGCAGCGCTGCGGTGACGACGGCCTCGACGCTGCGGTCGTGGCCCAGGTGGACCACCTCGGCGCCCTGCGATTGCAGCACCCGCCGCATGATGTTGATCGCGGCGTCGTGGCCGTCGAACAGGCTCGCCGCGGTGACGAAGCGGACCGGGTGGGCGGGCACGTGCAGGTCGACAGTGGCCATCCGCCGAGAATACGTGGATGTCCTAGTAGTTGTCACGCCCCTCGCTCAGAGGTCCCCCGGCAGGGCGCTCGGCGAGCTGTGGTGGGCATCGGGGACGACGATGCGCAGCAGCGGGCGCGGTGCCCTGCGCCGCGGTCGCGGCGGGTCGCTGCGGCGCACCGGGGGAGCGAACTCCAGCTCTGCGGGTGTCGTCGTGCGCGCCGCCACCAGCTTGGGGTCGCGCCGGTCGATGCGGTTCTGCACGAGCACGAAGACCACGACCGCCAGCAGGACGCCGAGCGGGAGCTGCGGGTCGCGGGCCGCGACGGAGAGCGACTCGCCGACCTGGGCGAAGGTCCGCCGGGCGGTCGAGTCGTCCTCGCGGCCGGCAGGGGTGGGTGGGGTGACGGACGCGTTCGGGCCGGCGGGCGTCGGGGTGGCCGAGGTCGTCAGGCGTACGACGGGAGCCGGTCGGAGGGCGGGCCTCGTCGTGGCTGCTGTCCTGGCTGCTCTGGTCGCGGGTCTGGTCGCGGCTGTGGTGGCGGCGGCCCGGGTCGGCGCGGCCGAGGCGGCCGTCGTGGGCGCCGTCATCGGTGCGGTCGTGGAGCTCGCCGTGGGCTGTGCGGTGGCGGCGGGGGTCGGCTTGCCGCCGCCCTTCCCAGGCGGGCTGGGCTTGGGCGAGGGCGAGGGTGACTTCGGCGCGGCCTGCGCGCCGGCGGGGGCGGGCGCTGCGGCGGCTGCCGGGCTGCTGACGAGGGTGGTGGCGGTCAGCAGGAGCGGGAGCGCGACGAGGCTCACCGCTGCGGCCCGGCGCGAGCGGCGCGGGGGCTGGGACCGGCGCACGTCTCCGACGTCGGCATGTCACAGGTCGGCCAGCAGGGCCAAACGGGTGACAGAGCGGACGAACCGGACAGGGTCAGCCGTCGTAGCTGACCTTCACGGTGTCGCTCACAGGGCGGGACTGGCAGGCGAGGCGCCAGCCCTCGTCGAGGTCCTGCTGCTCGAGCACGGAGTTGCTGTCCATCGCGACCTCGCCGTCGAGCAGCTTGAGCCCGCAGGCGGAGCAGGCGCCCTCGCGGCAGGAGTAGGGGGCGTCGAGGCCCTCGTCGAGCAGGAAGTCCAGCAGCTTCTGGCTGACCGGCCAGGCGAGCTCGTGGGTCGTGCCGTCGAGCTCGACGACGAGGTCGACGGTGGCCTCGCCGGCGGTGCGCGCGGCCGGTGCCTCCTCCGTCCACGGGTCGCCGAGCAGGCTGGTGAAGCGCTCCACGTGGATGCGGTCCCGGCTGACGCCGAGCTCCCGGAGCGCCTCGGCGGCGCAGTCCATGAAGGGCGCGGGCCCGCAGACGAAGGCCTCGGCGTGGGCCCAGGGGCGCACGATCTCCTGCAGCGGGGCCTTGCTCGGCAGGCCCTGCACGGTCTCGAGCCAGTGCAGGACGACGAGCCGGTCGGGGTGCGCGGCGACGAGCCCGCGCAGCTCGCGGTGGAAGATGACCGAGGCCTCGTCGCGGTTGGCGTAGACGAGCAGCATCCGGCCCGACCC
The DNA here is from genome assembly GCA_030697205.1 of Mycobacteriales bacterium. Taxonomy (NCBI): domain Bacteria; kingdom Bacillati; phylum Actinomycetota; class Actinomycetes; order Mycobacteriales; species Mycobacteriales bacterium. The sequence goes on along the minus strand of JAUYQP010000059.1, from coordinate 67,898 downwards.
GTGGGCGAGCGAGCTCTTCACGATGCTCATCACGGGGGTGATGCCCGAGCCGCCGGCGAGCAGCAGCAGGTCGGTGTCGAGGCTCTTCGGCGTGAAGGTGCCGCTGGGGGCGAGGACGTCGAGCTCGTGCCCGGCGAGCACCTCGTCGCAGACCCAGTTGCTGCCGCGCCCGTCCCGCACCCGCTTGACGGTGACCTGCAGGTGCTCGTCGACGTCGGGCGCGCTCGACAGGGAGTAGCAGCGGGCCACGACGCCGTCGGCGTGGGGGAGCCGCAGGGTGAGGAACTGGCCCGGGCGGTAGGTCAGCCCGGCGGGGCGCTCGAAGACGATGGAGTGCGCGTCGCCCGTCTCGTGGACGACCTCGAGGACCTTCAGCCGCAGCTTCTCAGAGCTCATCCGTGGTCACCTCCAGCCGCCCGTCGAGCACGGCGTCTCGGATCGAGTCGGACAGGTGCGGGCAGGTGTCGCCGACCGCGAGCCGGGCCCGCTCGGGGCAGACCGCGCTGTCGACCTCCCACTGGATCGAGGTCTGCGCGGCGCTGACCTTCGAGACCAGCACGGTCGTGCCGCAGCGGGCGCAGTCGACGGGCTGCATCAGGCAGGCGACGGCTCGACGGCCTGAGCGGCGGCCTGCGCAGCGGCGGCCTTCTCGACGAGCTCCTTCTGCCAGAAGTCGACCGCCTTGGTGGTGTCGATCTCGAACTCGAAGCGCTGCGTCATCTCCGGCGTGACGTCGGCGATGTCGACGTAGAACTGCTCGTACCACCGGCGCAGCTGGTAGACGGGCCCGTCCTCCTCGCACAGCAGAGGGTTGTCGATGCGGGTCTTGCTCTTCCAGATCTTGACGTCCTCGAGGAAGCCCTCACCGATCATCGCGAGCATCTTGCCGGCGATCATCTCGTTGGTGGCGTCGTCGAACTCCGGCTTCTTCTTCATGACCATGCCGTAGTTGAGGACGAAGCTGCTCGACGTCACGGGGTAGTGGCAGGTGATGAGCACGGTCTCGAAGACCATGTCGCCATACTTCGTCCAGAGCTTGTCGACGAGGTAGCTCGGCCCCCAGTAGGTGGCGTCGCTGACGGTCTGCTGGTCCTCGTAGACCCCGATGTCGATCGGCAGGCCCTGGGCCGCGATCTCGTGGGTCGTGCCGGAGTAGTACTGCGTGCAGACGTGACCCTCGAAGACGTTCTTGAAGTAGGTCGGCAGGCCCTTGTGGATGTAGTAGAAGTGGGCCATGTCGACCATGTTGTCGATGATCTCGCGGCAGTGGGAGTCGACGGTCGTGGAGTCCCAGACCCAGGAGGTCCACTCGCCGTCGGCGTAGCCGGGGATGGCGGGGATGACGACGTCCTCAGGGGGCGGGTTGCCTTCCGGGTCGTGCCAGACGAAGAGCTGGTCGTCGACGACCGACGTGGTCCAGGCTCGGGTGCGGGCGCGCGGAGGCACCCGCCGGGCGTAGGGGATCTCCTGGCACTTGCCGTCACCGCCCCACCGCCAGGAGTGGAACGGGCAGGCGACGACGTCGCCCTCGACGGTGCCCTGCGACAGGTCACCGCCCATGTGGCGGCAGTAGGCGTCGAGGACCTTGAACTCGCCGCCGCCCGTCTGCCAGACGACGAGCTTGGTGCCGAAGGCCTCGATGCCGTGCGGCGTGCCGTCGGCGAGGTCGCGGGTGAGGCCCAGCAGGTGCCAGCCGCGGGCGAAGCGCTCCGGTGGGGTGCCCGCCTCGATGGTCCGGACGGCCGTGTCGGGGCTGGTCATGCGCTCCTCCTGGCGGTGCCGGGGCGTCCCTCGGCGGTGGTGTGGAACCGGGTGACGAGCTCCGCGACGACGTCGACCATCTCGCGCCGGCGGTCGTCGTCGACGTCGGCGAGGGACTGCGCGAGGCGCTCGACGTGGTAGCGGTGGACCTTGGCCAGGGCGCGCTTGCCGGCAGCCGTCGCGACGTAGTGGGACAGCCGGCCGTCGCTCGGGCTGGCGTGGCGCACCACCAGGCCGTCGGCCTCGAGGGTCTGCAGGACCCGGCTCGCGGTGGGCTGGCTGACGTCGGCACTGGCGGCCAGGTCGGTGGCGGAGATGCGCGGGGAGTCGGCCACCAGGCTGAGGAACCGCAGCCCCGTCTGGGTCACCGCCACCCCCGTGACCCGGACGGTGTCAGCGTGCACGCGCGCCGAGCCCGACAACCGGTAGAGGTCGTTGAGCAGTCGCACCAGGTCGTCGAGAGCCACGGGTCAGCCTGACACGGATGCATTCGCTACGCAAGTAGTTGTAGGGTGCGCACCTCGACCGACAGGGGGTGGCCCGTGCGCCACGGCGTCGTGCTCTTCACGTCCGACCGCGGGATCCGCCCTGCCGACGCGGCGGTCGCCGCGGAGCGCCTCGGCTTCGACACCTTCTACGTGCCCGAGCACACCCACATCCCCGTCCGGCGCGAGGCGGTGCACCCCGGCACCGGGACGGCCGAGCTCCCCGACGACCGCTACGCCCGCACCCTCGACCCGTGGGTGTCGCTCGCGACCGCGGCGGCCGTGACGACGCGCATCCGCCTCGCGACGGCGGTCGCGCTGCCGGTCGAGTCCGACCCGATCACCCTCGCGAAGACGATCGCCTCGCTCGACCACCTCAGCGACGGCAGGGTCACCCTGGGGGTCGGCTTCGGCTGGAACACCGACGAGCTCGCCGACCACGGCGTCCCCGCAGGCCTGCGACGGACCGTCCTCGCGGAGACCCTCGCTGCGATGCGGGCGCTGTGGGAGCAGGACGAGGCGTCGTACGACGGGGAGCACGTGCGCTTCGGTCCCAGCTGGGCGTGGCCAAAGCCGGTGCAGCCCCGGGTCCCCGTGCTCGTCGGCGCGGGCGGCACGGAGAAGACCTTCGCCTGGGTCTGCGCCCACGCCGACGGCTGGATCACCACGCCGCGGGAGACCGATCCGACCGAGCAGGTCGCCCTGCTCCGCCGGATGTGGGCCGATGCCGGCCGCGACGGCGAGCCGGCGGTCGTGGCGCTGGGTGGCAAGCCCGACCCGGCGCGGCTCGCGCACCTGGCCGAGATCGGCGTGACCGAGTGCGCCTTCGGGATGCCCGACAAAGAACCGGCCGAGGTCGTCGCCCACCTCGAGCGGCTACTCGACCGCCTGACCTGACCGGGCAGCCGCGTGCCGGCCGGCCCGGCGCCCGAAGTAGGAGCCCTCGCCGAGCTGGGTCCCGCTGCTGTAGCCCTTGCCGTCCTGCGCGATGTTGGCCGCGCACGCACCGGCCGCGTAGAGCCCGTCGACGACGCTGCCGTCGGGTCGCTGCACCGCGCCGTCCACCGTGCACCGCAGGCCGCCGAGGGTGAAGCCGGCGTACATCGCCGTGCCGAGGGTCAGGTCGAACGCCCCCCACGGCCCCACGTCCTGGGGCTCGAGCCAGTCAGGGTGCTTGTGGAAGGCCGGGTCCTCCTTGCGCGCGGCATGCTCGTTGTACGACGAGAGCGTGGCGGTGAGGCGCCCTACCGGGATGCCGAGGGCCTGCTCCATCTCCGCCACCGTCTCCCACCCGTCGATGAAGGGCGCGAGCGGGAAGACCGGGTGCTCGACGTGCTCGCTGTCGACGACGAGGAAGGCGGCGTGACCGGGCTGGTCCATGACGAAGCCCGACGTGCGGGAGTGGTAGCTGTCCTCCGCGACGAAGCGGTCGCCCTCGCGGTTGACGATGATCCCGGTGAGCAGCCGCGACGGCGGGTAGACCGGCGCGGTGATGAAGGCCTGGTCCATGTGGAGGGCCTCGGCGCCGACGCTCAGGCCGAGCCGGATGCCGAGCCCGTCGTCGTAGGTGCTGCCCAGCACGAAGGGCTTCTCGCCCAGCTGCGGCACGTGCTCCGCGACCATGGCGGGGTTCATGACGAAGCCACCTGCAGCGAGTACGACGCTGCGCGCCCGTACCGCACCGGTCTTCTCGAAGGACCGCCACCGGACGCCGGCCACTCGGTCGCCGTCGACGACGAGCTGCGTCGCGCCGGTCTCGTAGCGGACCTCGACCCCGAGCTCTGCGGCCCGCTCGACGAGCAGCCCGGTGACGAGCGACGCACCCTGGGTGTCGCCGGGCACCGGCACCTTGTGGCCGCGAGGTGCCGGGCGGGCCAGCTCGCGGAAGGGCCACACCTTCTCGTTGCCGGTCCACATCAGACCCTCGGTGCCGGGCTGGATGACCGCCTTCTCCGGGTAGTAGCTGCGCTCGAAGGCGAAGCCGAGCGCCTCGAGCCAGTCGAAGTGCTCGACGCTGTCGTCGCAGTAGGCCCGGATCTTGTCCGGCTCGGGGTGGGGCGTGACCGCCATGAGGTAGGCGAACATCTCGTCGGCGCTGTCGTCGTGCCCGGTGGCCTGCTGCACCGCCGTGCCGCCACCGAGGTAGAAGTGGCCGCCGGCCATGGCGCTCGTACCGCCCGCGACCGCGGCCCGTTCGAGCACCAGCACCCGGGCACCTGCCCGGGCCGCCTCGACGGCCGCGCACCCGCCCGCGATCCCGAAGCCGACGACGACCACGTCGTAGTCGCCGTCGAAACCGGTCTTCGTGGCGGCCACGGTTGTGGGCAGCTCGGTCGTGTGGCCGGACGTCATGCGTGCAGGGTGCCGCGAGGGCCAAGGGCCTGTCACGAACCTCCCGGACAACGGGACGAGTCGCTCCTGCCGCGCCAAGCAGGGACTAGCGAGGAGTGGCCTTCGCGACGAGGGTCAGCTCGTCGACGGGCACGCCGAGGAAGACGTCGATGGCGACGGAGACGCGCCGACAGTGGCTGCCCTTGACGGAGATGAACTCCGGGTTGTCGGTGCCCAACTCGTTGACCCCGTTGACGACGAGGTCGTAGTCGCTGATGGGGTTGGTCCAGGACAGCTCGAACTCGAGCGTGCTGGTCGAGGAGTTCGGCCGGCCACCGAGGTCGACGTAGAAGTCGCCCACGGGCTCCTCGAAGCCGCCGAGGACACCGATCGGGGTCGTCGGGGTCTGCGTGAGCGGGGTGCCCGGCTTCACCACGAAGGCACCGGCAGGGGCCTTGCACGGGGCGTGCTTCGGGACCGGCTTGGCGGCGAGGGCGGGAGCAGCGCAGAGTAGGGACACGGCGGCGGCGGCGGCGAGGAGTCGTCTCATGGCCATGGTGTTCGACAGCGGAGGGGTGGCTCCTGCTGGTTGGCTCGATGCTTTGCGTCACGCCCTGCTGTCGCGGTAGCGGGTGGTGAAGGTGGCGCCCCCGTCGGTGCTGGCCAGTATGCCGCGCTCGGCGACGGCGACGTAGACCGTCGTGGTCCCGTCGCGGGGGTCGACCGCGAGCGCCTCCGGGCTGCCGCCCGCGCTGCCCGCCGCCGTCCAGGTCCGGGCGGCGTCGGTGGAGCGGTGCACCGTCCCGTCAATGTCGATGCCGTAGAGGCCGGCGCTGTCGTCCCAGGCCAGCACCACGAGCGCCGGTGCGCCGGCGACGGGCGCGAAGGTGCGGCCGCCGTCCTCGCTGCGCAGCAGGCCCTGCCGGCTCGTGGCGACCACCCGGTCGCGTGCGGCGGGGTCCACGGCCAGGTCGCGCAGGGGGAGCTGGGCGCGCCGGTCCCAGCTGCGCAGGTCGCTCGAGACCATGAACGTGCCGGAGGTGGAGTCGTAGCCGTAGACCTGGCCGTGTGCGGCGACGAGCGAGTGGAAGTCGGCGGTGCCGTGCAGGCTCAGCCGCTCCCAGGTCTGGCCCGCATCGGTGGACCGGATGAGGCCGAGCAGCGGCGGTCGTACGTCGTCCTCCCGGGGGTCGGGGTGGCCGGAGCCGATGAAGGTCCCCGGGCCCGCGACGGAGAAGCCCATGGTGTCCTGCGCGCGGTTGGCCACCCGGGTGGCGCGACCCGAGGCCGGGATGCGGAACAGGCCCGAGTGGGTGGCCGCGTAGAGGACGCCGTCCGCAGGGTCGACGCCGAGACCGTGGACGTGGACGACGCCCGTCTCGACGTCGACGGGCGGCAGCGGCGTGGTTGGCCGGGTGGTGCCACCGGGGACGGCAGGGGCGGCGACGGGAGGGGGCGAGGCCGTCGTGGTGCCGGCTGCGCTCCCGGGCGTCTCACCACACGCACTGAGCAGGGGCAGCAGCAGGGCCAGACCCGCGACCGTGGTGCGCCGTGAGGGGGTGGTCACGTTGACGATCCTAAGGAGCCGCCGCCGGGTGCGCTCAGGTGTGGTTGTAGAGCTCGAGCTGCCAGCGCCACTCGCTGCGGTCCTCGGCGTGCCACCAGCTGATGAGGATCCCGGACTCCCCGCCGGGCAGCACGACCACCCGCCCGAGGTCGCTGTCGTCGGGCCAGCGGTCGACGAGCTCGACGGTGTCGCCGCGGCGGACCAGCGCGCACATCGGCCCGCTCGCCGACCGCTCCAGCCCGTCGCCGCGGGCGTTCACCCGACCGTCCTCGTCGCGAACCGTCACGTCGAGGACCGGGGGCGCGGCGTGCACCAGCACCCGGTCACCCGCAGCGGTCGCGTCCACCCGGGTCCGGGCGAACGGCAACCCGGTGGCCCCGGCCTGCGGGAACCACAGGTCCCAGGTCTCGGTCATCTCGGCTCCTCCTGGTGCGTGATCGACTCGGGTGGTCTTCCCGGGCAGAGCCGCTCCGAACGTCGCAGGCGCGGGATCTCGGGACCTTCGGCCCTGACGCGTCCGCGTCGTGACGCCTACCGTCGGGGTGAGCCCGAGGGCGTCCGGTCCCCCTCCCGCCGGTAGGTGCGACCGCCCGCGGGAGGACCGCGGGCGCAGAGCACGACGATGCCGACCCTGGAGGTCGCTGTGAAGCACACCCGCCCCGCCCTCATCGCCCTCGCGATGGCCGCTCCTCTGGTCGCGATCCTCGCGGCCACCGCGCCGGCCGTCGCCGCGCCGCCCGACCCGTCCTTCGGTGGGCACGTCGCGACCTGCGCCCAGGTGATGGGCTTCGACGGTCAGCACAACCCGAGCCACCACCACGGCCCGTCCGGCTGGGACGCCGCGATGACGTGCTGACCGCGACAGGCCGCACCGCTCCGGGACGCTCGGCGCACGTGCTGACCGTCTACGAGCGGGCGGCGGCGCGCTACGACCTCGTCTGGCGGCGGCTTTGGCTGAGGGTCGCGGGTGGCGTCGCGGAGCAGGCGATGCTCGACGCGGTGGTCGAGGTCGCGTCGTCGCTTCACAGCCCCCGCGTCCTCGACGCCGGTGCCGGCACCGGGGCGCTGTCCCGCCGTCTGGCGGCCGCTCTGCCGGGCCTGCACCCTGTGCTGGTCGACCTCTCGCCGGCCATGCTCGCGGCAGCCGCTGACCTCGGCGACCCCCGAGCAGTTGCCTCCGTCGACAGGCTCCCCTTCGCCGACGAGGCGTTCGACGTCGTGGTGTCGGCCTGGGTCATCGAGACCGTCGACGACCCGGTAGCGGCGGTCTCCGAGATGCTGCGGGTCCTACGCCCCGGCGGGCTGCTCGCGTACTCCTTCTGCTCCCGGCCGGTCCGCCGCCGCGACCGCTGGCGGACGGCACCGACCCGGGCAGTGGTCCACGCGCTGTTCGCGGGTCACTTCCTCCGGGAGGAGCAGACGCCGTTCCACGACTGCGCGGTGTCCAGGCGCCGTTCCTTCAGCGGCGGTGCCGCGACGGTGGTCCAGCTCGGACGGTGCTGCAGCGTCGGCCCAGCCGATCTGCCGTGCGCGCTGCCCGGGTCCTGACCCGTCCCGACGACCGGGTCGGTGCGTCCTCCCCGTGCGGGGGCGTCAGGCCGCGGCGTCGTCGGCCGAGCGCAAGGGGGCGAGGGCCTCGGTCCAGGACACGACCTGGTCGAGCAGGGCGGCAAGGACGGGTGCGTGGTGGTCGCCCGGGCGGAATGTCGAGTAGCTCTCGAAGTCGGTCGCCAGCGACAGCGTGACCTGCGCGCGCACGTCGGCCATCTTGAGCTCGCCGGCGATCGCCCGCAGGTGTTCGGCGGCGCGGGTTCCGCCTGCGGAGCCGTAGGAGACGAACCCGACGGCCTTGTCGTTCCACTCGGTGTAGAGGTAGTCGAGGGCGTTCTTGAGCACCGCGGGGATCGAGTGGTTGTACTCCGGCGTGACGATGACGAAGCCGTCGAAGGAGGCGACCGTCTCGGACCAGCGCCTGGTGTGGTCGTGCTGGTAGCGGCCCATGGCCGGCGGGAACGGCTCGTCGAGCAGCGGTAGCGCGACCTCGGCGAGGTCCACGAGCTCGAAGGATGCGTCGGTGCGCGTCTTGGCCTGGTCAACAACCCAGCGGGCGACCTGCTCGCCGTTGCGGCCGGGCCGGGTGCTGCCAAGGATGATGCCGATGCGGGTCATGGTCGACTCCTGTCGAGAAGCGGGGGTACTTCGTAAGTGAAGCAAGTCTGCAGGCAGATGCTTCCTTCGTCAAGCAAGTGCTTTCGGAGTACGCTGGCTGCATGGCCAGAGCAGGCAAGGCCGTTTCGCCGCGTCCCCTGACGGGTGAGGAGGAGGCCTTCCTGCGTGCCTTCGCCCGGGCGCTGATGGTGGTGCCACGTGCGCTCGACGCCGACCTCCTGTGCGAGCAGCGGCTTCCCCAGAGCGAGTACTTCGTGCTCATGCACCTGTCCGAGGCACCGGACCGGAGGTTGCGGATGAGCGAGCTGGCGGCGGCTGCGGCGCTGTCGCTGAGCGGCATGACCCGCATCGTCAGCAAGCTCGAGTCCGAGGGGCTCGTCCGGCGCGAGCGCTGCATCGCCGACAGTCGCGGGTGGCACGCCGTGCTCACCGACGCCGGGCTGGTCCGGCTGCGGGAGGCCTGGCCCACCCACCTGGCGAGCGTCCGCAGGCACGTCTTCGGGCCGCTCGAGGGCGTCGACCTCGCCGACCTCACCGCTGCTCTACAGCGGATGGGGGACCCGCCCAGCGGGGGAGGATCGCCCGGCTGCACCCCTGATTAGGAAGGGCCGACCTTCGCGCCGAGCTGCTCGAACAGCTCCCAGTGGTCGGTCTCGTGCCAGTGCTGGCAGACCTTCCCGTCCTCGTCGAACTCGAAGACGTCCAGGCCGCTGCTGCGCACGGGGCGCCCGGTGGCCGGCAGGAAGCTGAAGTCACCCCGGTGCGTCCCGGTGTAGACCACCCGCGTGACGACGGCCTCGGGCGTGCACCAGACCCGCACGACCTCTGCCGTGAAGTCCGGGAACCTCTCTCGCCAGCTCAGCAGGTGCACCCCGAAAGCCGCCGGGGTCAGCTCCTCGTCGTTCTCCCGGAAGCTCGCCGCGTAGAACTGGTCCAGCACCTCGACGCGGCCGCGTGACCACGCCTCGGACCAGTACTGCAGGACCCGCTGCTGTCGCTCGTCGTCGCCCACGGCAGCAGTGTGCGCCGACCTCGTGGCGCGCGTGAAGGGCCGACCCCCTGAGACGACTCTGCGGCCCTGCTCCGGAGAGCAAAGCCGCAGGTCAACACGGGTGCGCCGCCAGGGACTCGAACCCCGAACCCGCGGATTAAGAGTCCGCTGCTCTGCCAGTTGAGCTAGCGGCGCGTGGTGGTGCAGCGCGAAACGATAGCAAAGCGCCGACCCGGCGCGCCGCCGGGTTGCAGGAACCTCCGCCACCTGCCGATGCACCGTGGGAGAGTCGTCCGACTTCGGGGGAAAAGGAGCACGCCGGTGCGCACGGCGCCAGTGCTGATGTACCACGCGTGCGGCTCCCGCACGAACGACGAGGACCCGCACGGGCTCTTCGTGCCCGAGGCCGCGCTGCGCTGGCAGATGGAGCACGTGCGCTCCGTCGGGCTCGCGCCGCTGACGCTCGACGACTGGCTCGAGGGCCGCCGCGGCGTGCTGCTCACCGTCGACGACGCCTGGGGCAGCACGACCACCATCGCGCGGGTCTTCGCCGACTACGACGCGCCCTGGGTCCTCTACGTCCCCCCGGCACTCGTCGGGGGTCGCAGCGACGACTTCCTCCCCGACACCCTGCCGCCGGAGCCGATGCTCACCGCCGGCCAGCTCACCGAGCTGTCGTCGTACGGCATGGAGCTCGGCGTCCACGGCTGGGACCACGCGGACATGCACGGGATGGGCCAGGACGAGCTGCGGCTGCACACCGCGCAGGCGCGTGACGAGCTCGAGCGGTTGACGGGCGTGCGCGCGCGGACCTTCGCCTACCCGCGCGGGGTCCATGACCGCGAGGCCCGCTCGGCAGTCGAGCGCGCCGGCTTCGACCTCGCCTTCGCTGTGGGTGAGGACGACGGGCGCTTCGCGATGCCGCGCATCGATGTCAACGCCACCGAGGTCCAGCGCAGCTTCGCCCTGAAGCTCAAGCCCTACTGGCCCATCGTCAAGAGAGTGCTGGAGGCCACCCCACGAGTACGTCGGGCCGGTCACCGCCTCGTGGGGTCGGCCCGCTCGCTCGGCTAGCGCCCGATCTTGCGAAGCACGCGCACGGCGAACGCCTTGGTGCTGTCGCGGGCGACTGACTGACCCGGTCGCGCGCCGACCCGGCCGCGTGCCCGCAGCCGGGCGTTGAGCCCGTGGACGCGGGCGGCCCGGACGGTCTCGCGCGTGCCCCACGTGACCGACAGCGAGATCGACGCGGCGAGCCCGTTGCGCACCACGTGCGGGGCGTGGACGGGGACGTAGACGCCGTCGCCGGGTGCGAGGTCGAACTCGACGAGGTCCACTGCGGCGTCCGCGAGGTTGCGGTGCTCGCCGCTGTGCAGCCGCTCGGCCTGGACGGCCAGCGCCTCGTCGTCAGCGAAGCGGCCGACGACCATCGTCTTGGTGCCGCGGACCTGCAGCAGCACGTTGTGCTCCGGGTCGATGTGGGTGGGGGTGACCGACCCGGGCGCGGACAGGAAGACGAAGCCCTCCCGCACGACCGAGCGGCCCTCCGACGCGGTGACGGCGGGCTCGACCTCGTCGAGGCAGGCGTCGAGCAGCCCGGCGTAGTCCGGGTCCTGCTCGATGTTCTTGAGCACCATCCAGCAGCCGTTGGTCTCGATGGTCTCGACGATCTCGCGGGGCGTGAGGGCTGCCTGCGGGGCCACGCCGCCCGGCAGGACCAGCGGCACGGCTCCGAGGTTGTGCTCGACGGAGGAGGCGGGCAGGAAGGCGGCGAGCTCGGCCAGGCGCGGCAGGTCGAGCAGGCCGGTCGCGTCGAGGTGGTGACGCGCGCGTGCCGGCGCGCGGTCGGGGGCGCCGGGCCGGCGAGGCGGCACGTCGGTGAACGTGCCCGGATCGATCTCGATCAGGCTCATGGGACCTCCATCGGCCGGCCCGTCAGCCGACTCCAGCCCGCGGCGAGCGCGGGTGTCGCACGCGCCACGGCGCGGCCGGGGGCGGTGAGCCCGACGAGCAGTGTCACGACCGGCAGCCGGTCGGGGAAGAGCCGCTCCGCGAGCGGGTTGCCCGGCGCGGCGCACGAGTCGAGCACGTCGACCGACAGGTCGTCGTGGAACCGCTCGAGCACGTCGAGCTCGAGCAGCAGGCCGGGCGAGTGCCGGCGCAGCTGCTCGTCGTAGGCGGTCTTCACGCACGACGACGTGCCGCCGCCGACGAGCTGCAGCTGGGCCGCGACCACGCGCTCGCCGGCTCGCAGCTCCGCCACGTGAGCCGCACCCGACCCCACCAGCCGGCGAGCGAGCTCGGCCGCCCCGGGGACCGTCCGCAGCGCGGACGCCTCCTTCCAGCCGGCGGCCTTGAGGCGGAGCAGGGGCTCCACGTCGTACGACGTGACGGTCGTGACGGGGGCGCCCAGCTCGCGCTCGAGCACCCGTCGCTGCCGCCGGAAGCCCTTGCGGTGCACGCCGCTGACGAGGCCGTCGAGGTAGGTCGGCTCGGGTCGCCGGCGCGCGACGGGTCGCTCGTGGGCGCCGAGGGGGACCGCCTGCAGCCCGGTCGCGGTCAGGGCGGCCAGCAGGCCCGCGAAGACCGGGCCGTGGGCGGCCAGGCGCGGCAGGTGCAGCCAGGGCGCGGGACGGTGCTCGCGCAGCCAGGCCAGCGCGGTCGTCCACGCCTGCTGCTCGCGGCCGGCGCGGACAACGGGATCGCCGAGGTAGCAGTAGTCGTGGGTCCAGGTCGACAGGGCGGGCACCCGCACCTTGCGCATCCCCGCAACGCGGTGGACGGGCAGCACGAGATCGGGGCCGTCGACGACGAGCAGGCTGACCTCCCACGCACCGTCGAGGTCGCGGGAGGCGAGCACCGCGTCGGGGCCGTGGAAGGCGTTGCCGCCCAGTGCCCGCCAGCCCGCGACGAGGTCGTCGTCGACCTCGGCGAGCGGGACGAGCCGGGCAACCATCCGCAGATCATCCTGTCTCGCCCTGCGAATGACACGAAAGGGCTACTCGGGTCGCGGCGCGGCGTGCCGATGCACGGTGTACGAATCCATCAGTGGCACCCAGGGACGGGACAAGGCGATGACGACGACCGTGGCAGAGACCACCCACCCGACCTTCACCGCGCACGAGCGCTGCGACCGCTGCGGTGCCCAGGCCTTCGTCCGCGCCGTCCTCGTCTCCGGCGACCTGCTCTTCTGCGCCCACCACGGCCGGGAGTTCGGCAAGGCCCTCGACGGGGTGGCGCTGCTGATCGAGGACGGCACAGCGGCGATCAACCACAAGCCCTCGCCCTCCGCCTACTAGCGGCGGCCTACTGGCGCAGGCCCTCGGCCTTTCGGGCCTGGGCGAGCAGCTGGTCGAACTCCTCCTGGTGCAGCTCGACGAGCTGCTGCGCGGCGGCCCGCTGGGCGCGTCGCTCGCGGACCTCGAAGTCGCCGCTGCCCACCGCACCGAGCAGGGGCGCGCGCGGGCCGGGCTCGGGAGCCGGGGCCCGGGGAGTCGTCTTGCGCACCACCGGCGCGGAGGTCGTCCGGACCTTCGGGGCCGGAGCGGTGAGGCAGGCCACGCAGGTGGCCGCGTCGCCCTCGAAGGCGTCGGCGGCGAGGACCTTCCGGCACCTGTCGCACCGCCGCCAACCGCTCACGACGTCACCGTACGTCAGGCCGGTGCGACCACTGCGAGCAGGGCACCCGCATCGACCTGCTCGCCGGCAGCGACGTGCACCTCGGTGACCGTCCCGGCGGCGCTCGCCCGCACCGCGTGCTCCATCTTCATGGCCTCCAGCACCACCAGCACGTCCCCGGCGGCAACCTCGGCGCCGACGGTCGCGTCGACCCGGACGACGCTGCCGGGCATGGGGGCGACCAGCGCGCCCTCGGCCAGCTGCGAGCCGGGCAGCGGGAAGCGCTCGACCTCCTCGAGCACGGCGCTGCCCAAGGCGGAGTCGACGTACGCCGTGAAGCCCTGTCGCGCGACGGCGTAGCGGCGGCGCACCCCCGCGACCTCGAGGTCGACCTCCTCGGCGGTGGCCGACCACAGGGTGACGCCCTCGAGGCGCCGGCCGTCGACGTCGACCTCGACGCCCCCGCGCGGGAAGGAGTAGGCGACGACGGGGCCGTCGACGAAGGCCGTGGTCTCCGGGGCGCTCGGCAGGCTGCGCCAGCGGGTCGGCAGCCCGGCCTGCGTCGTCGCGGTGGCGCGGCGGTGGGCGACGGCGGCGAGGACCGCGGCAACGGCGTGGAGGGCACGGCCGTCGTCGTCGAGCAGACCGGCCCCGAGGACCGATGGGTCGTGGCGGTCGAAGAAGGCGGTGTCGGTGCGACCGGCCAGGAAGTCCGGCGAGCGCAGGACCCGCACGAGCAGGTCGCGGTTGGTGGTGACGCCGTGCAGACGGGCGCCCTGCAGCGCCGCGGCGAGCCGGCTCGCGGCCTGCGCGCGGGTCGCGCCGTGGGCGACGACCTTCGCGAGCATCGCGTCGTAGTGGGTGCTGACGACCGATGTGCTCTCCACGCCGGCGTCGACGCGGACGCCCGCTGTCGCCGGGATGTCGAAGCGGTGGAGGGTGCCGCTGGCGGGGAGGAACCCGGCGGTGGCGTCCTCGGCGTAGAGGCGGGCCTCGATCGCGTGGCCGGACAGGGTCGCGCTGGTCGCCTCGGGCGGCAGCGGGTGGCCCTCGGCGACGAGCAGCTGCAGGGCGACGAGGTCGAGGCCGGTGACGAGCTCGGTGACCGGGTGCTCGACCTGCAGGCGGGTGTTCATCTCCAGGAAGAACGGCTCGCCGTCGGGGGAGAGCACGAACTCCACCGTGCCGGCGCCGGTGTAGTCGACGGCCTTGGCGGCCGCGACCGCGGCCTCTGACAGCCGCGCGCGCAGGGCCTCGTCGACGGCGGGGGAGGGGGCCTCCTCGACGACCTTCTGGTGGCGGCGCTGGATCGAGCACTCCCGCTCGAAGAGCGCGACGACGGTGCCGTGGGTGTCCGCCATGACCTGCACCTCGACGTGGCGCGGGCTGTCGACGTAGCGCTCGAGGAAGACAGTGGCGTCGCCGAAGGCCGAGGCGGCCTCGCGCTGCGCGCTCGCGACCGCGTCGACGAGGTCGGCCTCGTCGCGCACGACCCGCATGCCGCGGCCGCCGCCGCCGGCGCTGGCCTTGACGAGCACCGGGTAGCCGATGGCGGTCGCTGCCGCCTGCACGTCGGCGGCGGGCAGGTCGGTGACGTCGGCGCCGGGCAGGCACGGCACGCCGGCGTCGGCCATCAGCGCCTTCGCACCGAGCTTGGAGCCCATCAGCCGCACCGCCTCCGGTGGCGGGCCGACCCAGGTGAGGCCCGCGTCGACGACGGCCTGGGCAAAGGCCGCGTCCTCGGACAGGAAGCCGTAGCCGGGGTGGACCGCGTCGGCGCCGGTGGCGAGGGCTGCGGCGATAACGAGGTCGCCGCGCAGGTAGGTCTCCGACGGTGCGGTCCCCGGCAGGCGCACCGACGCGTCGGCCTCGCGGACGTGGGGTGAGTCCGCGTCGGCGTCGCTGAAGACCGCGACCGTCGACAGCCCGAGGTCGCGGCAGGTGCGGAAGACCCGGCGGGCGATCTCGCCGCGGTTGGCGACGAGCACCCGGGTGATGACCGGCATCAGTGCCTCCACACGCCGTAGCCGTCGGTGCCCTGTACGACCTGGTTGTGCACGACCGACAGGCACAGGCCGAGCACGGTGCGGGTGTCGCGCGGGTCGATGATGCCGTCGTCGTAGACCCGCCCGGTGTTGGCGAGCGCCAGCGACTCGGCCTCGATCTGGGCCTCGACCAGCTCCCGCATCGCCGCGTCACCGGCTTCGTCGTACACCTGTCCCTTGGCCTCGGCGGACTGCCGGCCGACGATCGACAGGACCCCGGCGAGCTGCGCCGGGCCCATCACCGCGGACTTCGCGCCGGGCCAGGAGAAGAGGAAGCGCGGGCCGTAGGCGCGACCGCACATGCCGTAGTTGCCGGCGCCGTAGGACGCGCCCATGACGATCGTGAGGTGGGGGACGCGGCTGTTGCTCACCGCGTTGATCATCTTGGCGCCGTCCTTGATGATGCCGCGCTGCTCGTAGTCCTTCCCCACCATGTAGCCGGTGGTGTTCTGCAGGAAGACCAGCGGGGTGTGGGAGCGGTTGGCGAGCTGGATGAACTGCGCGGCCTTCTCCGACTCCTCGTTGAACAGCACGCCGCGGGCGTTGGCGAGCACCCCGACCGGGTAGCCGTGGACCGACGCCCAGCCGGTGACGAGCGACGAGCCGTAGAGCGGCTTCCACTCGTCGAAGCGGCTGCCGTCGACGACGTGGGCAAGGACGTCGCGCGGGTCGAAGGGCACCCGCAGGTCGGCGCTGACGACGTCGAGCAACCCGTCGGCGTCGACCCGTGGTGCGTCGGGGGACAGCGTCGGGCCGGGGCCGAGCTTGCGGTGGCGCAGGTCCCTCACGATGTCGCGGCCGATGCGGATCGCGTCGCGCTCGTCGGTCGCGAGGTGGTCGGCGAGGCCGGAGACGCGGGCGTGCATCTCGGCGCCACCGAGGGACTCGTCGTCGCTCTCCTCGCCGGTCGCCATCTTCACCAGGGGTGGTCCGCCGAGGAAGACCTTGGCGCGGCCCTCGACCATGACGACGTGGTCGCACATGCCGGGGACGTAGGCGCCGCCGGCGGTGGAGTTGCCGAAGACCAGCGCGATCGTCGGGATGCCCGCGGCGGAGAACTGCGTGAGGTTGCGGAAGAGAGCGCCGCCGGGGATGAAGATCTCGGCCTGGGTCGGCAGGTCCGCGCCGCCGGACTCGACGAGGTTGACCAGGGGCAGGCGGTTCTCCCGGGCGACCTCCATCGCGCGGCCGACCTTCTTGCTGGTCACCGGGTTGCTCGCACCGCCGCGCACCGTCGGGTCGTTCGCGACGATCATCACCTCGGTGCCCTCGACGACCCCGATGCCGGTGACGACGCTCGCCCCCAGCGGGAAGGCACTGCCGTACGCCGCGAGCGGTGACAGCTCGAGGAAGGGGCTGTCCTGGTCGACGAGCAGCTCGATCCGCTCGCGGGGGAGCAGCTTGCCGCGACCCCTGTGGCGCTCCACCGAGCGCGGGCCGCCACCGCCGCGGGCCGCCTCGTGGTGCGGCTCGAGGGCGGCCAGCGATGCCAGGGCGGCGGCGCGGTTGGCCACCGCCTCCGGGGAGCGGCGGTCGATCCGGTCGGCTAGGACGGGCACGGGGCCTCCCTCGCGGGTCATGTGAACGACGGCTAACGTAGCGCCATGCAGTCGAACCTCTACGACCCGGAGCACCTCGCCTTCCGCGACACGGTGCGCAGCTTCTGTGACAAGCACATCGCGCCCTTCCACGCGCAGTGGGAGAAGGACGGCATCGTCGACCGCTCGCTGTGGCTCGAGGCCGGCAAGCAGGGGCTGCTCGGCATGGACGTGCCGGAGCGCTTCGGCGGCGGCGGCGTGAAGGACTTCCGCTACAACGTCGTGCTCGCCCACGAGGTCACGCGCGTCGGCGGCAGCGGCGTGGGCTTCACGCTGCACAACGACGTCGTGGCGCCCTACCTCAACGACCTGACGACCGAGGAGCAGAAGGAGCGCTGGCTGCCGCAGTTCTGCAGCGGCGAGCTCATCACCGCGATCGCTATGTCCGAGCCCGGCACCGGCTCGGACCTGCAGGCGATCGCGACGCGCGCTGTCCGTGACGGCTCCGACTGGATCGTGACCGGGTCGAAGACCTTCATCACCAACGGCATCAACTCCGACCTGGTGCTCGTCGTGGCCCAGACCGACCCGGAGGCGGGGGCTCGCGGCTTCTCGATCCTCGCGGTCGAGCGCGGGATGAAGGGCTTCGAGCGCGGTCGCAACCTCGAGAAGGTCGGCATGAAGGCGCAGGACACCGCCGAGCTGTTCTTCGACGAGGTGCGGGTGCCCGCCACCAACCTGGTCGGTGAGGAGGGCCAGGGCTTCATCCACCTCATGGACAAGCTGCCCCAGGAGCGGCTGTCGATCGCGGCCGTCGCGGTGGGCGCGGCGCGCAAGGTCTTCGACCTGACCCTCGACTACTGCAAGGAGCGCAAGGCCTTCGGCAAGCCGATCGGCTCCTTCCAGCACAACCGCTTCGTGCTCGCCGAGATGGCCACCGAGATCGAGATCGCTGAGGTCTACCTCGAGAAGGCGGTCCTCGAGCACAACGAGGGGCGCTTCACCGTCCAGGACGCCGCGATGGCGAAGTGGTGGACGACGGAGCTGCAGAAGCGGGTCGTCGACCAGTGCGTGCAGCTGCACGGCGGCTACGGCTACATGATGGAGTACCCCATCGCCAAGGCCTACATCGACTCGCGCGTCCAGACCATCTACGGCGGGACGACCGAGATCATGAAGGAGATCGTCGGCCGGTCGCTCGGTGTCTGAGGAGAAGGTCCGCGACCACCTCCGGTCGCTCGGCGGGACGACCTTCGAGGGGCAGTTGCCCCCGCACTACCCGACCTGCCTCGGCTGCGGCCCCGACGCGGAGGCCGGCTTCCACCTCGAGGTCCACCGCGACGGCGACGAGGTCGTCACGACCCACGTCTTCACCGGCCGGCAGGGTGGTGCGCCGGGCATCGCCCACGGCGGTGCGGTCGCGACGGTCTGCGACGACCTGCTCGGCTTCTGCCTCTACGTCGCCCTCATCGCCGGCGTGACGCGTCACCTCGAGGTCGAGTACCGCGCGCCCGTCCTGCTCGGCGTGCCTTACGAGGTGCGCGGCAGGGTCGAGGCCGTCGACGGTCGCAAGCACTGGTTCGCCTGCACCGGCACGGCCCCCGACGGGACAGTGGCCTTCACCGCCCGTGCCCTGTTCCTGTCGGTGAAGCTGTCGCACTTCGACCAGGGCACCGACGGCAGCGGCGACGCCGAGCACCCCTCAGCCCCCTAGTCCCCAACCCCTCTCGTCGCCAGCCAAGAAGATCGGACGAGCAGTCGATATCGTCGCCAGATGAGCGACGACCTGCGACTCGTGGTCGAGCGGGAGGCGCTGCTCCTGCGTGCGGGGTCCGCAGCGATCCGTCGCGCGTGCGCGCCCTCCTGCACACCGACTTCCGCGAGTTCGGCGCGTCTGGTCGCATCTGGGACAGGGACTCGGTCTCGGACGCGATCAGCACCGCCCCCGTTGACGTCACGATGAGCGAGCTCGATGCGCGGTCGCTCGGACCCGACATCGCACTCGTCACGTACCGCAGCGACGACGGCCGACGTCAGGCGCTACGCAGCTCTGTCTGGGTGCGACAGGGTGAGGCATGGCTGCTCGTCTTCCACCAGGGAACGCCGGTCGCAGCCAGATGAGGCAGCCCGGTGCGGCACCTGTGGCGGCCCTCGGCGAAGGAGCGCTGTCCCGGCGACCACAACCGCGCCTGCGGGCCGGTGGCACCACCTTGCGGGCATGGAGCCGGTCGGATGCCGCAGTGCTGGTCCGTGCGTACGCCGACCCCGACATCCAGCGCTGGCACGGCCGGTCGTTGTCGCACGACCAGGCGGAGGAGTGGGTGGCGTACGAGGGTTCGCGCTGGGCGACAGACCTCGGTGGCAGCTGGGCGATCACGCGTTCTGACGTTGTCCTCGGACGCGTCGGGCTGAATGACATGAGCCTCGCGGAGGCCTGCGCGGGCGTCACCTACTGGGTGCTCCCGGAGGCACGTGGTCGGGGCGTCGCGGTGGCAGCTCTGCTCGCCGTCGTTGACTGGGCCTTCGACGAGCTCGGTCTGCACCGGCTGGAGCTCAACCACTCGACGGCCAACGTCGCGTCGTGCAGGGTGGCCGTCAGGACCGGTTTCCTCGAGGAGGGCACGAAGCGCTCGCGGGCCCTGCACCTTGACGGGTGGCACGACATGCACGCACACGCCGTGCTCGCAGACGACCCCAGGCAGACTGGTCGCAGCGCCTGACGCTCACCCGCACGTCGTCAGCGTGGGACGCGCCGGGCCAGGAGAGCCGAGAGCACCATGGTGCGGAGGAGCGCCGCCACGCGGTCGGGGGCGACGGCGGGGTCGAGGTATGGCGTGCCGTTGAGCATGGCCAGCCATCTCGGCGAGGGCGAAGCGGCTGTGCTGGAACGAGCCGATCGGCTTGCCGAAAGCCTCGGTCAGGTGGAGCGAGTCCCTGGGCACCTTGCCGCCGCACTACCCGAGGTCGGACCGAAGCACTCCGGGGCTCCCGGGATCGCGCACGGTGGCACGGTCGCTGCGCTCGTCGACGACGTGTGCGGCTTCCTCCTCTTTGTCGTGCGCAAGCCAGCAGTGACACGCAAGCTCGAGGTCGAGTACCTCAAGCCGGTGCTCGTAGGGGTGCGCTACGACCTGGTCGCGAAGGTGGACAGCTTCGAGGGTCGCAAGCTGTTCGTCTCCTGCGAGGGCCGCGGTCCTGGTGGGGAGCTGACCTTCCGAGGTGGTGGGCTGTTCCTCACCGTCGACGTCTCCCACTTCGACGCGGGCACGTCCTCCAGGGAGGGGGAGCCCCCGGTCGCTCTGTAGAGCAACAGGACCCCTGCAACCACGCAGCCCGCCTCGAGGCCCGTGGCGACGAGGTCGAGAGCACCGATGGCCTCTCGGTGGTCACCGCCGACCCCCCAGGGCACACCGACGGCGCGGGTCCACACCCACAGCGCGACGACACCGGCGTTCAGCCCGACGCAGCCCAGCACGACCCGCGGTCGCACAGGGCCCAGGAGCGCCAGGGCGAGCACGAGCTGTGCCACGGCGAGGCTGAGGAAGAAGACACCGAGCAGCCAGGCGTGGTCGGCGTGCGGCCCCACAACGACGGCGTGCACGCCACCGGCACCCGCGCTGCTGGTCGCCATGATGAGGGCAGGCGTGGACCTCGCGGGTCGCACGCGGTCGCTCGTGCGCCGCCACTCCAGCCAGAGCAGGCCCGCGAAGACGACGAGCGGCAGCGCGAACATCAGCAGGTGCGTGGCGTGCGTAGCCGTCGGGGATCCCCTCCTCGCCGCAAGGGTGGCGCGAGCGGGCCAAGGGCGCATGACCAGTTGTGATGGTCTTTCGCCACGGGTGCTGCGATCGGCCGCAAGGGGGGTCATGCTGTCCGCCGACCGGCCGATGAGGGGAGTCCGCTATGGGCTGGCGCATCGGTGCCGCGGCCAACATCGTGACGATGGTCGCGTACTTCGCCATCGTCGCGGCCATCATCGTCCCGTTGATCCGGGAGAAGCAGGTCAAGGCCAACCGGCTCGGCACGGCGACCGCCCTGATCTTCTTCACTTGTGCCGTCGTGCACGGTGGGCACGCCGTGCACGCGCTGCTCCCAGCGCTCGGGCTCGCGACGTCGAGCGGGCTCGGCATGCGCCAGGCCTTCGACCCCGCGACCGTGGCCTGGGACCTGTTCACCGCCGCTGTCGGTATCTACTACTGGACGCTGCGCCGGAGTTACGGCGCGCTCATGAGCGGGGCGAAGCTGTTCGAGGACCTTCGGGAGCGGCAGCGGCAGGCGCTCGAGATCAACGACGGGATCGTGCAGGGACTGGCGACGGCCAAGCTGGCCCTCGAGCTCGACCAGACGGCCGTGACCCGGGAGGCCCTCGAGTCCACCCTCGCTTCGGCGCGGGGGCTGATCACCGAGCTGCTCGGCGAGGTGACAGAGCGACCGGACTTCGAGGCCGGGGAGCTGCGCAGGTCGCGCCCCGCCCTGTTGAGGAAGCCATGACGGCTCAGGTCGTGGACTCGCTCCCTCCGCGCTCCGCAGAGGACGGGGTCACCACCCTGCTCGTCGACGACACCCCCACACTCAGGATGCTCATGCGCCTCGCGCTCGAGGGCACCGGCTTCGTGGTCGTGGGCGAGGCGGGCGACGGTCTGGCGGCGCTCGAGCTGGCCCGTCAGCTGGTACCGGATCTGGTCCTGCTCGACCTCGCCATGCCGGTGATGGACGGGCTCGAGGCGATGCCCCTGCTCCGCGAGGCACTGCCCGATGTGCGCGTGGTGATCCTCTCCGGCTTCGACCGAGCAGCCATGGAGTCGCAGGTCCTCGAGGCTGGGGCCGACGCCTACCTCCAGAAGGGTCTGGCGCCGGAGGCCATGATCCAGGCGCTGCGCGAGATCTTCCCCGCGAGGATGCCGGCCCCCGTCGCGCCCCCCGCGCCGTCTCGAGCCGTGCCCCCGCCGTCGAGGGAGGCTGACCGGCTCGCTGCGGTGGAGCAGGACCTGGAGGAGCTGCTCTACCTGGTCTCGCACGACCTGTCTGAGCCCGTCAACGTCATCAAGGGCTTCGCGGAGCGGCTCGCTCGGCGCACCAGGACCAACGAGGAGGCCGAGTTCTGCGAGTTCATCATCGACTCGGCCCAACGCATGCAGCAGTTGCTCGACGACCTGCTGGACTTCGCCAGGGCGGGGCGCGGTGAGCTACCTCAGGAGCTGCTCGACTGCCGGCGCCTCGTTGCTGACGTCATCGCTGGCCTCGGCAGCACGGCGACATCGGGCGCCCTCGTGTCGACGGGGGAGCTCCCGCGGGAGCTCGTGGCCAACCGCCTCGTGCTCACCCAGGTGCTCCACAACCTCGCGGTCAACGCGCTGAAGTTCGTACAGCCCGGCGTCGTACCCCACGTGCGGATCGAGGCTGAGTGCAGCCCCGGGACAGTGATCTTCCGGGTCAGCGACAACGGAGTGGGCATCGAGCCCGAGCACTTCGACCGGATCTTCCAGCCGTTCAAGAGGTTGCACAGCCGAGAGCGCTACCCGGGCAGCGGTATCGGTCTCGCGATCTGCAGGCGGCTCGTCGAGCGACAGGGCGGCCGCATCTGGGTGGACTCCGGCCCGAGTGGGAGCACCTTCTCAGTGGAGCTCCCCGCATGACCTGCCCCGATCAGGGCACCCCCCGTCGACCAGTACTCGTCGCCGTCCGCGGCGGTGACACAGGTCTGCACGTGCCCTCTCCGACGCGTAGCCCGGAGCTGTTGCAGGACCGCCGTCACGGCGCTGTGCGGACCAGGCTCAGCCTGCTGATGGTGGAGGACAGCGCTGCCGATGGACGCCTGGTCGTCGAGCTGCTCCGTGAGGCGGGGGTCGACTGGCTGGTGGAGCGGGTCGAGCGGATCAAGGAGGCGCAGGCCTACTTGGCGCGGCACCACGTCGATTGCGTCCTGCTGGACCTGGGGGTGCTCGACGCCGATGGGCTCGACGGTCTGCGCCTCGTCGTCGCAGCTGGGCCGGAGATCCCGGTCGTCGTCCTGACCCGGCGTGACGACGACGTGCTGAGCTCGGAGGCGCTGCGGCACGGTGCCCAGGACTACCTTCCGAAGCGCGAACTTGAGCCCCAGCTGCTGGCGCGCTCAGTGCGCTACGCCATCGAGCGCAAGGCCAGCGAGCTGCAGCTCGTGCACCTGGCGCAGCACGACGCCCTCACCGGCTTGGCCAACCGCAGGCTGCTGCTCGAGCGGCTCGAGGCCGCCCTCCTCCGACCGGAGGCTGTCACCACGATGTTCCTCGATGTGGACAACCTCAAGCTGGTCAACGACACGCTGGGGCACGACGCGGGGGACCAGTTGCTCCGGGTGGTGGCTGCGCGGATGCATGAGGTGGTCCGCCCGACCGACACCGTCTCCCGCTTCGGGGGCGATGAGTTCGCGATCGTCTGCCCCGGGCTGCACGACCCCGTCAAGGCCGGCGAGCTGGCCGCGCGGCTGCTCGAACGCGTCTCGTCGCCGCTCATCCTCGGGACCAAGGTCTATGTCCCTTCCGTCAGCCTGGGCGTCGCCGTGTGCGCGTCGGAGGGGTCGACCTCCACGGAGGAGGCCGTCGCGAACGCCGACCTCGCCCTCTACGCGGCGAAGCGGCATGGCAAGGCGAGGTACGAGGTCTTCAACGACTCGCTGCGCACCGCCCCTCCGCAGCAGCTCCTGCTGCACACCGAGTTGCGGACCGCTCTGGTGGAGCACGAGTTCGAGGTCCACTACCAACCAGAGGTCTCGCTGGCGACGGGGGAGCTGGTCGCCGTAGAGGCGTTGGTGCGATGGGCGCACCCCACCCGCGGCCTGCTCACGGCTGCCCAGTTCATCGACGGCGTCGAGGAGAGCGGCCTGGTCGCTGGTCTGGGCTGGTGGGTCCTGGAGCAGGTCTGCTCCACGCTGGCGAACTGGCCCGGTAGGACACCGCCGCGGTTCGCGGTCAACATCAGCCCTCGACAGCTCTCGGTCCCCGGCTTCGTCAGGCAGGTGGCCGAGACCTTGAGCTCCTCGGGCATCCGCCCGGACCAGCTCGAGCTCGAGGTGACCGAGTCCGCGCTGCTCGTCGACGACTCCGTGGCGCGCGTCCTGCGGGAGCTCCACGACATGGGCCTGCGACTGGCCATCGACGACTTCGGGACCGGTTTCAGCTCGCTGAACCACCTCAAGCTGTTCCCCGCCTCGACGGTCAAGGTCGACCAGAGCTTCGTGGCCGGGCTCGGGCAGGACCCGGTCGACGAGGCGATCGTGGCGGCTGTCCTGGGCGTTGCGACGAGCCTGGGGCTGTCCACTGTCGGGGAGGGCATCGAGACTGCTGCGCAGCAGGACCGCTTGCACGAGCTCGGCTGCGAGCTGGGCCAGGGCTACCTGCTCGATCGGGCTCTGCCCGTGGAGCAGCTGTACGCCAGCTACGCCGACGTGCTGCGGATCAGGCCGGGAGCAGCGCCGCCAGGGTGATGCGGCGCAGGACAGCAGCGCGCTGCTCGGGTGGCAGGGACGACTCGATGAGCGAGGTGGTGTTGAGCATCGCCAGAGCGGCTCCCACTGTCAGGGAGAGCTCCGCTGACGTCAGCTCAGGGCGCTCCGGAGCCAGCGCGGCTCCCCACAACCCCTCGTAGAGACGCATCCGCCTCCGTAGCGATCGCCTGACCTGGTCGCCGAGGGCACCTTGCTCTCGAACCCACACGCCGACCAGGGCGCGCTCCCCGACGACGAGCTCGACGTGCAGGTCGACCAGGTCCGAGATCCGATCAGCCCCATGTGCGCTGTCGAGCATCCGGTCCATGGTGCGGTCGACGAGTGTCTCGAGGAGGGCCTGCTTCGAGGCGAAGTGCCGGTAGACCCCCGGTCCGGTGATGCCCGCTGCGGCGCCGATGTCGTCGATGCCCACGGCGTGGTAGCCGCGGTGCGCAAACAGCGCCGCCGCAGCCCTCAGGAGCAGCTCGCGCCGGGGACTCACCGGGCTGACTGTGCTCACTCCCCGCACACTAGCCTCGCTGTGAGCGACCGTTCACATCCCCGACAGGAGGTCCCGTGGCGACCGACCACCGACCGCTGCTCGACGACCTGCGCGCGGAGCAGGCCGACCTCGCCAGGGTCGTCACCGGCGCGGACCTGTCCGCGCCGACCCCGGCTGACGGCTGGGACGTGCGCGACTCGCTCGCGCACCTGGCGGGCAGCGACGTCGAGGCAGTCCGCGCCGTGACCGACCCCGACGGCTTCCTCGCGCTGCTCCCGTCGGTCGGCGCCGACATCGACGGCTTCATCCAGGGCCAGGTCACGAGCCGGCGCGGCACGGCGCCGGAGGTCTTCCTCGCCGAGTGGCAGCAGGGCTTCGACGCGATGGTCGACGCCTTCGCGCCGCTCGACCCCGCGACCAAGGTGCCCTGGTACGGCCCGCCGATGAGCCCGGCGTCCTTCGTCACGGCACGGCTGATGGAGTACTGGGCGCACGGCCAGGACGTCGTCGACGGGCTCGGCGCGGAGCGGTTGCCGACAGCCCGGCTCCGGCACATCGCCCACCTGGGCTTCCGCACCCGCAGCTTCGCCTACGCCAACCGCGGCCTGCCGGTGCCGCCCGGTGACGTCCGCGTCGAGCTGACCGCCCCCGACGGGGGGACCTGGAGCTTCGGTGACCCCGACGTGACCGACGTCGTCGCCGGCCCAGCGCTGGACTTCTGCCTGCTGGTCACGCAGCGGCGGCACCGCGAGGACACGGCCCTGGTCGTGACCGGGCCGGTCGCCGACGACTGGCTCGACGTCGCGCAGGTCTTCGCCGGCCCGCCCGGGCCGGGTCGGGACAAGCGCGCATGAGCGTCGACTGGGAGACGCCCGAGCGGCTCGCGCTGCGCGACCTCGCCGCGAAGGTCGTCGCCGACCACGTCGCGCCGCACATGGCCGAGTGGGAGCGCGACGGCCTGCTGCCGCGCGAGCTGCACCGCACCTTCGCCGATGCCGGGCTGCTCGGGATCGGCTTCGACGAGGCGGTCGGCGGACAGGGCGGCGACTCCATCGACGCGGCCATCGTCGCCGAGCAGGTCGTCGTCGGGGGCGGCTCGACCGGCGTGCTCGCATCGCTGTTCACCCACGGCATCGCGGTGCCCCACATGGCCAAGAGCGGCAACGCCGACCTCATCGAGCGCTACGTCCGCCCGACCCTGCGCGGCGAGCTCATCGGGGCTCTCGGCGTCACCGAGCCCGACGGCGGCTCCGACGTCGCGGGCATCCGGACCCGCGCCGTCCGCGACGGCGACTCCTACGTCGTCAACGGTTCCAAGACCTACATCACCAGCGGGGTGCGGGCGGACTTCGTCACGACCGCGGTCCGCACCGGCGGTGACGGGCACGCCGGGATCTCGCTGCTCGTCATCGACAAGGGCACGCCCGGCTTCACGGTCAGCGGGCCCCTGGACAAGATGGGCTGGCGCTGCAGCGACACCGCCGAGCTGTCCTTCTCCGACTGCCGGGTGCCGACGGCCAACCTCGTCGGCGCCGAGGGCACCGGCTTCCTGCAGATCATGATGCAGTTCCAGACCGAGCGGCTCGCCCTCGCGACGCAAGCCGTCGCCACCGCGCAGCGCTGCCTCGACCTCACCCTCGCCTGGGTGAAGGACCGGCACACCTTCGGCAAGCCGCTGGCCGCGCGCCAGGTCGTCCGCCACAAGCTGGCCGAGATGGCCCGCCAGACCTGGGCGGCGCGGGTCGCGACGCGGGCGGCGTACGACGCCTGGCTCACGACCGGGGACGCCGTCACCGAGGTGTCGATGGCGAAGAACACCGCCTGTGCGGCCTGCGACCACGTCGTCGACGAGGCCGTGCAGCTGTTCGGTGGCCTCGGCTACATGCGCGAGAGCGAGGTCGAGCGGCACTACCGCGACGCGCGGATCCTGCGCATCGGCGGCGGCACAGACGAGATCATGAACGAGGTCATCAGCAAGCGCATCGGGCTGTGAGGACCGTCACGGGCCTGGCGCACGCTGCGTTCACCTGGCGGTGACCTGCGTCGTCCAGGCTTGACCGCATGGACGATCTCGACGACCTCTACGACCTGCGCTCCTTCGACGCCCTCACCGGCATCGACCTCACGCTCTGGCTCCGCCTCGTGCTCGTCGCCGTGGCGGCTCTGACCGTCGGCGGCGTGGCGGTGCTCGCCCTCTAGATGCCTTCTGCGGCCTCGGTGTCGGTGGTCGCGCCGTCGGCCTCGCGCTCGAAGGCCTCCTCGACCGCGAGGTCGCTGCTGGTCTGCTCGGCGACCTGCTCGGTCATCTCGTCGTCGCTGACGCCCTCGCCGGCGGGACGGGTGGTGCCGGGCTGCTCGCTCATGGTGCGCTCCTTGGCTCGGGGGGATGTGCGACCCCTACCCACGTCGGACGGCGATCCATGCCCCGTAGGCTCGCCCGGTGACCGACACCACTGCTGCCCGACCGGGCGCCCGCCCCGGCAACGACGTCATCGCGGCCGTCGTGCTCGCCTTCGCCCTCGTCATCGGAGGTGCCGTCGCCCTCGCCACCGCAGGTGGTGACGACGCGGCCCTCGGCGCTCCGGCGCCCGGCGCCTCAGAGCCCGCCCCCGAGCCGACCGATCCCGCAACGGCCCCCGCCAACGGCCAGTGCAGCTACCCGGCCGGGGAGAAGGCGAGCAAGGACGTCGGAATCCCGCCGGCCACACCGCTGCCCGTCGGCGGCAGGAAGGCCGTCCTGCAGACCTCGGCCGGTGCGATCACGCTGACGCTCGCGGCCAACGCGCCGTGCACGACGTCGTCGTTCGCCTTCCTCGCCGGCAAGGGCTACTTCGACAACACGCCCTGCCACCGCCTCACCACCCAGGGCATCTTCGTCCTGCAGTGCGGCGACCCGACCGGCCAGGGCACGGGCGGCCCGGGCTTCACGCTGCCCGACGAGGCGCTCGAGGGCGCGACCTACAAGGCCGGCACCGTCGCGATGGCCAACACCGGCCAGCCCGGCTCCGGGGGCAGCCAGTTCTTCCTCGTCTACGACGACACCGACCTGCCGCCGAGCTACACCCCCTGGGCGACCGTCACCGGTGGGCTCGACGTGCTGAAGGCCATCGCCGCCGCGGGCTCGGAGCCCGAGGGCGACGGCGCCCCCAAGCAGGCCGTCACGATCCAGGGCGTCACGATCAGCTGACGCCGCAGACCCGAGCCGCCAGCAGCACCAGGGTGCGGGTCACCCGCACGAGCTCGTCGATCGCGACGGACTCGTGCGGCGAGTGCGCGTCGCGGATGCTGCCCGGGCCGTAGTGCAGGGTCGGGACGCCGCCCGCGGTGAGCAGCCGCAGGTCAGAGCCGTACGGCGCACCGTGCACGTCAGGCACGTCGCCGTGCAGGGCGGTGTGCGCGCCCGAGACAAGGCCGAGCAGCGGATTGTCCTCGGCGAGCTGGCCGGGCGCGAACTGCCCGCCGGGCCACTCGACGACGACGGGGTGCTGCGCGAGCCACGGGTCGTCGGCGCAGACCTCGGCGACGGCGGCCTCGAGCTCAGCGCGGGCGTGCCCGACCGGTTCGCCGAGGGCGACCCCGAGCCGGCCCTCCGCGACGAGCAGGTCGGGGACGCTGCTCGCCCAGTCGCCGGCGCGCACGGTCCCGACCGACAGCGGGTAGGGGAGCGCGAAGCGCGCCATCAGCGGGTGCGGGTCGCGGTTGCGGCGCTGCTCGAGCCGACGCAGCGCGTGGTGGACGGGGAGGTACTTCTCGACCGCGTCGACGCCGTCGAGCCGCATGCTGGCGTGCACCGACCGGCCCGGCACGGTGAGGCGGAAGGTCAGCGCACCGGCGCAGGCCGGGATGATCGCGCCGGAAGTCGGCTCGCACACGACCGCGAGGTCGCCGGTGTGGCCGCGGCGCAGCGTCGCGAAGGTGCCCAGGCCGCCGTCCTCCTCGCCGACCACGCTCTGCAGATGCAGGCTCCCGCGCAGCCGCACCCCCGCTGACTGGAGAGCTTCGACGGCAGCGACCTGGGCGGCCAGGCCCGCCTTCATGTCGCAGCTGCCGCGGCCGTGGACGCGACCGTCGCGGACGACCGGGTCCCACGGGTCGTCGCGCCACTGCGCGCGGTCGCCGGTCGGCACGACGTCGATGTGGCCGTTGAGCACCAGCGACGGGCCGTCGCCGTCACCGACGGAGCCCACCAAGCCCCAGGCCTCGTCGCGCGGCGCCTCGGAGCCCGGGAAGGCCGGGTCCGCGGTCACCTCGGCGAGGTCGACCTGCCACAGGTCGGTGTGCATCCCGGCCGCCCGCAGCCGCGCCTCGAGCCGGTGCTGGGCCTCGCTCTCGGCCGCGGAGCCGGTGACGCTCGGGACCCTGACGAGGTCCTGCAGGAGCGACACCAGCCGCGCCTCGTCGACGGCGTCGAGCGCGTCGGCGACCTGGGCTGTCAGTTGCGGACCTCGCTGAGAGGGGATGGTGGTGGTCTCAGTGTGCACGCCTGCATCATCGGGGCCGGACGACGCGGACCCGAGCGCTACGGCACGAGATGGTCAGAAAGGATCCGTCGCATTCTCCCGGTCCGACCCGCTTCGTCACCGTCGCGACCATCGGCTGCCCCTAGGCCAGCGCGACCCGCAGCTCGGGCTCGGTGACGGCGCGGACGTCGTCGACGGTGACGCCCGGCGCGAGCTCGGTGAGGACCAGGCCGTCCGGGGTGACGTCGAGGACGGCGAGGTCGGTGATGACCTTCTGGACGCAGCGCTTTCCGGTCAGGGGGAGGGTGCACTCGCGCACGACCTTGGCGGAGCCGTCCTTGGCCGCGTGCTCCATCATCACGATGACGAGGTCGGCGCCGTGGACGAGGTCCATCGCGCCGCCCATCCCCTTGACCATCTTGCCGGGGATCATCCAGTTGGCGAGGTCGCCGGTCTCGCTGACCTGCATCGCGCCGAGCACCGCGACGTCGACGTGCCCGCCGCGGATCATCGAGAACGACGTGGCGCTGTCGAAGAAGCTGGCCCCGGCCTGGAGCGTGACGGTCTCCTTGCCGGCGTTGATGAGGTCGGCGTCGACGTCGGCCTCGGCGGGGTAGGCACCGACGCCGAGGATGCCGTTCTCGGACTGCAGCACGACGTGGACGCCGGCCGGCAAGAAGTTGGGCACGAGGGTGGGCAGCCCGATGCCGAGGTTGACGTAGGAGCCGTCGGTCAGCTCCTTCGCCACCCGGGCGGCGAGCTCGTCACGGGTGAGTGTCATCGCGCGACTGTCCTCTTCTCGATCCGCTTCTCGACACCCGGGGCGTGCACGACGCGCTGCACGAGGATGCCCGGGGTGTGCACCTCGGCCGGGTCGATCTCGCCGGGCTCGACGAGCTCCTCGACGTCCGCGATCGTGACGCGGCCGGCCGCCGCGCACAGCGGGTTGAAGTTCTGCGCGCTCATCCGGTAGACGAGGTTGCCGTGCCGGTCGCCCTTCCAGGCGTGCACGAGGGCGAAGTCGGTGCGGATCGCCCGCTCGAGGACGTAGTCGCGGCCGTCGAACTCGCGCACCTCCTTCGGAGGGCTGGCCAGCGCGACGCCGCCGTTCCCGTCGTACCTCCAGGGCAGGCCGCCCTCGGCGACCTGCGTGCCGACCCCGGCGGGGGTGAAGAAGGCGGGGATGCCCGCGCCGCCGGCGCGCAGCCGCTCGGCGAGGGTGCCCTGCGGCACCAGCTCGACCTCGAGCTCGCCGGACAGGAACTGCCGCTCGAACTCCTTGTTCTCCCCGACGTAGCTGCCGGTGGTGCGCCGGATCCGCTTGGCCGCGAGCAGCATGCCGAGGCCCCACTCGTCGACGCCGCAGTTGTTGCTCACCGTCTCGAGGTCGGTGACCCCGGTCGCGAGCAGCGCCTCGATGAGCGCCGTGGGGATGCCGCACAGCCCGAAGCCACCTACCGCGAGCGACGATCCGCTCGCGATGTCGGCCACGGCCTCGGCGGCACTGCCGAAGACCTTGTCCATGCGGTGCATCCTGCCGCACCGCACGCAGCTCAGAGCAGGGTGGCGGCCTTCTCGGCGGCGGCGAGCAGCCGCCCGGTCTCGCCGGGCTCGGTCACGGTGACCCGGATGCCGTCGCCGGCGAAGGTGCGGGCCAGCACGCCCTGCTCCTCGAGGACCTCCGCGACCGGCGCGGCGAGCTCGCCCAGCTCCAGCCAGACGAAGTTGCCCTGCGACGGGGGTACGACGAAGCCCATGTCCCGCAGGGCCGGTCTGACCGCCTCGCGCTCCGCGACGACGGTCGCGACCCGGCTGGCGAGCTCGTCGGCCGCGGCGAGCGAGGCGATGGCGGCGGCCTGCGCGACGCTGTTGACCGAGAAGGGCAGCGTGACCTTGCGCATCGCCGCGGTGACCTCCTCCGACGCCAGGCAGTAGCCGGCCCGCAGGCCCGCCAGGCCGTAGGCCTTGGAGAAGGTCCGCAGCACCGCGAGGTTGGGGTGGGCGCCGAGCAGCGGCACCCCGTCGACGGCATCGGGGTCGGTCACGAACTCGTAGTAGGCCTCGTCGCAGACGACGAGCACGTGCTCGGGCACGTCGGCCAGGAAGCGCACGACGTCGTCGCGGCGCAGCGCCGGGCCGGTCGGGTTGTTGGGGGAGCAGAGCAGCACCAGGCGGGTCCGGTCGGTGACCGCGTCGCGCATGGCGTCGAGGTCGAGGTGGCTGTCGACGAGCGGGACCTGCACGCCCACGCCGCCGGCGAGGCGGGTGAGGACGGGGTAGGCCTCGAAGGAGCGCCAGCCGTAGACGACCTCGTCGCCCTGGTCGACGGTGACGTCGAGCAGCTGCTGGACGAGCGCCACCGACCCGCAGCCGACCGAGACCTGGTCGGGCGTGACGGCGTAGTGGCCGGCGAGGGCCTCGACCAGCGCCGTCGCGAGCGGGTCGGGGTAGCGGTGCGCGTCGGCGGCGGCGGCCGCGACGGCCGCGGCCACCGAGGGCAGCGGCGGGAAGGGGGTCTCGTTGCTCGCCAGCCGCGCCGCCACCTGGCCGGCGGCAGGCCGCTTGCCGGGCTTGTAGGCGGCGATCTCGCCGAGGGCCGGTCGCATCCGCACGTCGCTCATGCCCTCACGGTAGGGCCGTGGGCCAGACTGCCGCCATGTGTCCTGCCGCACCACGTGGCGGTGGCGCCCAGCAGGCGACCTGGCAGCGGGTCCGCCGGGCCTCACCGCGGCTGTCCACGGCCGCCGTGCGCCGGATGGAGGCGCTGCCGTGGTTCGCGGCGCTGTCAGCCGAGCAGCGCTCCTGGGTCGGTCTGGTGGTGCAGAGCGGTCTCGCGAGCTTCGCCGGCTGGTTCCGCGACACCTCGGGCCCCCCGACCGCCGACGTGGCCATCTTCGCGGCCGCTCCGCGCGAGATGGCCCGGGCCGTGACGCTGCAGCAGACCGTGCAGCTCATCCGGGCCACCGTCGAGGTGCTCGAGGAGGCGGTGCCGACCCTGGCCGGCCCCGGGCCCGGCGAGGCGGCGCTGCTCGAGCGCGCCGTCCTGCGCTACTCCCGCGAGGTCGCCTTCGCCGCCGCCGAGGTCTACGCCGCTGCCGCCGAGGAGCGCGGCGCCTGGGACGCGCGGCTGGAAGCGAGCGTCGTCGAGGCCCTCGCCCGCGGTGACGTGGGGGAGGCCGTCCAGTCGCGGGCCGCCTCGCTCGGCTGGGGGCGGCCGGGGTGGGTGTTGGCCGTCGCGGGGGACGCCCCTGTCTCGGCCGCGGACTCCGCGGTGGCCGAGCTGCGGACCGCGGCCCGACACACCGCCCTGTCGCTGCTCGTCGGGGACCACGGCGGTCGGCTGCTCGTCGTCGTGGGCGGCGCGGGTGGTGCCGCCGCGGCCGTGACGCAGGTGGTGGCCGCCTTCGGTAGCGGGCCCGTCGTGACCGGGCCGGTGGTCGACGACCTGGTCGCCGCGGCCGGCTCGGTGCGCGAGGCGCTCGCCGGGCTCGACGCCGTCGCGGCATGGCCGGGAGCCCCGCGGCCGGTGCCGACCCAGGACCTGCTGGCCGAGCGGGTGGTCCTCGGCGACCCGGACGCCCGACGCCGCCTGCTGGAGGAGACCTACAACACACTCGCGTCTGCCGGGGGAGACCTGCTCGACACCGCCGCGGCCTACCTTGACGCCGGCGGATCAGTGGAGGGGACCGCCCGGGCGCTCTTCCTGCACCCCAACACCGTGCGCTACAGGCTGAAGAAGGTGACCGACCTGCTGGGGCTCGACCTGTCACAGCCACGTGACGCTCAGGTGACGCGGATCGCGCTCACGCTCGGCCGGACCAGCTCTTTGTAGGTTACTGACAAAGACCGCTGGTGATCTCGGTGCGCGTCGTCGAGGGCTTTCACCGCCGCGGGACGGCACTGTCGTCGGTGTGCTCGTCCTCCTCTCGCCCGGTCAGGGCTCCCAGACACCCGGCCTCCTCACGCCCTGGCTCGACTTCCCCGGCGCCCGCGCCGCGGTCGAGCGCTGGTCGGAGCAGGTCGGTCTCGACCTCGTCGCGCTCGGCACCACGGCCGGCGCCGACGAGATCCGTGACACCGCCGTCGCCCAGCCGCTGCTGACCGTCGCCGCGCTGCTGGCCGCGGACGCCCTGCTCGACGGTGCCGTGCCCGACGCGGTCTGCGGTCACAGCGTCGGCGAGCTGCCGGCGCTCGCCGTGGCCGGGGTGCTCACCGCCGACGAGGCGGTGTCGCTGGCTGTCCTGCGCGGGCGAGCCATGGCCGACGCCGCAGCCGTCCACCCCACCGGCCTGGTCGCCGTCCTGGGTGGCGACACCGCGCAGGTGCTGGCCCTCGCGGCCGAGCTCGGGCTCGAGCTCGCCACGGTCAACGTCGCGGGGCAGGTCGTGCTCGGCGGCCACACCGCGGCGCTCGAAGAGCTCGCGGCAGCGCCGCCGGAGCGGTCGCGGGTCCGCCCGCTCGACGTCGCCGGTGCCTTCCACACCGCGGCGATGCTCCCCGCCCGGGACCGCCTCGACCGTGCCGTGCAGGCACTCACCCCCGGTCGCCCGCTCTGCCCGGTGGTCGCCAACGCCGACGGTGCCGTCGTCACCGACGGGCGCGAGGCCCTCACCCGGCTGGTCGCGCAGCTCACCGGCCCGGTCCGCTTCGACAGCTGCCTCGCGACGCTGTCCGCGATGGGCACCCACGCCGCCGTCGAGCTCGCCCCGGGCGGCACCCTCACCGCGCTCGCCAAGCGCGCCCTGCCCGGCGCCCAGCTCGCGGCGCTCACCACCCCGGCCGACCTGGAGCTCGGCCGCTCCCTGTTGCCCGCCGGACTGCGGGAGAGCCCGGAGGTGCGCTTCCGGGTGGTCCCGTCCCCGGGCACCGGCGTCATCGACCTCACCCGGCTCGTCGGTGACCGCGTCGAGCAGGGCGAGCGCCTCGGCCTCGTCGCCGGGCGCTCCGGCAGCGAGGAGGTGCTCGCGCCGCTCGCGGGCACCGTCTCGGAGTGGGTCGTGTCCCACGGCGACCCCGTCCGTGTCGGTCAGCCCCTGGCGGTGCTCGCATGAGGGGCGCGGCCGTCACCGGCGTCGGCGCCCACAGGCCCGCCCGTCGCGTCGACAACCTCGCCATCGCCGAGCGCATCGGGTCGAGCGACGAGTGGATCCGCGAGCGCAGCGGCATCGTGACCCGCGGGGTCGCGGGCGACGACGAGTCGGTCGTGGACATGGCCGTGAGCAGCGGCGGCAAGGCGCTCGCCGCAGCCGGTGTCGACCCGGCCGACGTCGGCCTGGTGCTGCTGGCCACCTGCTCCATGCCCGGCCCGCTGCCTGGCGGCTCGCCCGAGGTCGCGTCCCGCCTCGGCGCGACCCGCGCCGGCGCCTCCGACATCGGCGCCGGCTGTGCGGGCTTCACCTACGCGCTGGCCCTCGCCGCCGACACCGTGCGCGCTGGCACTGCCCAGCACGTCCTCGTCATCGGCTCCGAGAAGCTGCTGCCGATGGTCGACCCCGACGACCGCGGCACCGCCTTCCTCTTCGGCGACGGCGCGGGCGCGGCCGTCGTCAGTGCCGCCGACATGGACGGCATCGGCCGGGTGGCGTGGGCCCACGACGGCGACCAGCATGCACTGCTCACCATCCATGGCACGCCGCCGCGGCTCGCCATGGAGGGCCAGGCCATCTACCGCTGGGCCACGATGTCGCTGCCCGCCCTGGCCCGACGGGCGTGCGAGCAGGCCGGCGTCGCCGTCGACGCGCTGCAGGCCGTCGTCCCCCACCAGGCCAACCTGCGCATCACCGAGTCGGTGGTCCGCAGCCTCAAGCTCCCCGGCACCGTCATCGTCGCCCGCGACGTCGTCGACAGCGGCAACACCAGCGCCGCGTCGGTCCCGCTCGCCCTCGCCCGGCTCGTCGAGGAGGGGCAGGTGGGCAGCGGCGACGCGGTCCTGCTGCTCGGCTTCGGCGCCGGCCTCACGGCGGCCGCGCAGGTCGTCCGTCTCCCCTGACCCACCCGCCCCACCCGTCGTACAACCCCTGAGAAACCTGGAGATCCCATGTCCTACCCCCACCCTGACCTGCTCGCCGGCCTCGCCGAGATCCTGCAGGAGATCGCCGGCACCGCGCCGAGCGCAGTCGTCCCCCAGGCGACCTTCCTCGACGACCTCGAGGTCGACAGCCTGTCGATGGTCGAGGTCGTCGTGGCCTGCGAGGAGCGCTTCGGCGTCCGCATCCCCGACGACGCGCTCGAGGGCCTCAAGACCGTCCAGGACGCCCTCGACTTCATCGCGAAGACGGGCGTCAACGCGTGAGGGCAGCCGTCACCGGCCTCGGTGCGCTGACCCCGCTCGGCCCCGACGTCGAGGCGCTGCGCCTCGGACTGCTCGCGGGCCGCTCCGGGGTCCGGCTGCTCGACGACCCGGCCTTCGCCGACCTCCCGGCGCGGCTCGCCGCGACCGTCGACGTCGAGGGCCGGCTCGAGCGGCTGGAGGCGCGCACCCTCGACCGGGTGCAGCAGCTGGCGCTGGTGGCGGCTCGTGAGGCCTGGGCCGACGCGGGTGCCCCCGAGGTCGCGCCCGAGCGGATCGCCGTCGTGGTCGGCTCCGGCATCGGCGGCGCGCTCACGATCCTCACGCAGTACGACGTCCTGCGCGAGCACGGTCCCCGTCGGGTGAGCCCG
Source organism: Mycobacteriales bacterium (assembly GCA_030697205.1). Lineage (NCBI taxonomy): Bacteria > Bacillati > Actinomycetota > Actinomycetes > Mycobacteriales > Mycobacteriales bacterium. The sequence continues at coordinate 32,309 of JAUYQP010000059.1, read as the reverse complement.
CACCTGGTGCCGATGCTCATGCCCAACGGCCCGGCCGCGACGGTCGGCCTCGAGCTCGGTGCCCGCGCCGGCGTCCACGCGACGGTGAGCGCCTGCGCGTCCGGCGCCGAGGCGCTCGCCCTCGCGCTGCGGCTGATGCGCGACGGTCTTGCCGACGTCGTCGTCGCCGGTGGCGCCGAGTCCTGCGTGCACCCGCTGCCGATGGCCGGCTTCGCGCAGATGCGTGCGCTGTCGACCCGCCACGACGAGCCCGAGGCAGCGTCGCGCCCTTACGACAAGGGCCGCGACGGCTTCGTGCTCGGTGAGGGCGCGGGCATCATGGTGCTGGAGCGGGAGGACTTCGCTGCGGCCCGCGGGGCGCGGGTGCACTGCTACCTCGCCGGCGCCGGCACCACGTCTGACGCCCACCACGTCACCGCACCTGACCCCTCCGGGCACGGTGCCGCCCGATCGATCACGCTCGCCCTGGCTGACGCCGGCATCTCCGCGGCCGACGTCGGGCACCTCAACGCGCACGCGACGAGCACTCCGCTCGGCGACGTGGCGGAGGCCCGCGCGGTGCGGCTCGCCCTCGGGTCGCACACGCCCGCGGTCACCGCGACGAAGTCCTGCACCGGTCACCTGCTGGGTGCGGCCGGTGCGGTCGAGGCCATCGCCGCCGCGGTCGCGCTGCGCGACCAGGTCGTGCCGCCGGTGCGCAACCTCGACGACCCCGACGACGAGGTCGACCTCGACGTCGTGCGCTTCACCCCGCGCGCCCTCGTCCACGACGCCGCCCTGTCGACGTCGTTCGGCTTCGGCGGCCACGACGTCTCCCTGGTGCTGACCCGATGACGGTCGCACCGGTCCGCCCGGCCTCCCTGGCCCACGAGCGGCTCGCACTCGTAGTCGACGACGCCGTGCTCGTCGAGGAGGTCTGCGGGGTCGTCGTCGTCGAGGGACTGGTCGACGGCACGCCGGCGCTCGCCTTCGCGACCGACCCGACCGTGCAGGGTGGCGCGCTCGGCATGGAGGGCTGCGCCGCGATCGCGCGGGTCACCCACGAGGCGGTCCGCCGCGGCTGCCCGATCATCGGTGTCTGGCACTCCGGGGGCGCCCGGCTGCGCGAGGGCGTCGCCGGCCTCGACGCGGTCGCCCGCGTCTTCGCCGCGCAGACGACCGCGAGCGGCAAGGTCCCGCAGGTCTCCGTCGTCCTCGGCCCCGCCGCTGGCGGCGCCGCCTACGGTCCCGCCCTCACCGACCTCGTCATCCTCGGCCCGCAGGGCCGCATCTTCGTGACCGGCCCCGACGTCGTGCGTCGCGTCACCGGCGAGGACTGCGACATGGTCCGGCTCGGCGGGCCCGAGGTCCACGGTCGCCGCAGCGGTGTCGTGCACCTCGTCTGCGACAGCGACTCCGACGCGCTCCAGCGCGCCCGCGACCTCGTCGTGCTGCTCGCGGCGCAGGGCACGGTCGGGGCTCTCGCGCTGCGTCCGGACCCCTCGGAGGTCATGCCCGAGGAGAGCAGGAGGGCCTACGACGTACGTCCGCTCGTCGACCGGTTGCTCGACGCACCGGGTCTGGAGCTGCAGGCCGGCTGGGCGCCCAACGTCGCGACCGTGCTCGGTCGCCTCGGCGGTCGCACGGTCGGGGTCGTCGCCAACAACCCGCTGCGCCTCGGCGGCTGCCTGGACTCGAGCTCGGGGGAGAAGGCCGCGCGGTTCGTCAACCTCTGCGACGCCCTCGGCGTACCCCTGCTCTTCGTCGTCGACGTGCCGGGCTACCTCCCCGGGCTCGCCCAGGAGTGGGACGGCGTCGTGCGCCGCGGGGCCAAGCTGCTGCACGCCTACGCCGCCTGCTCCGTGCCGCGCCTCACCGTCGTCACCCACAAGTCCTTCGGAGGTGCCTTCATCGCGATGGGCAGCAAGGGGCTCGGGGCCGACGCGGTCTTCGCGTGGCCGAAGGCGCAGGTCGACGTGATGGGGGCCTCGGCCGCCGTCGAGGTCCTGCACCGCCGGGCGCTCGCCGAGCTCGAGGGCATCGAGCGCGAGGCCGAGGTGCTCCGCCTCGCCGAGCAGCACCTGGTCGAGACCGGTGGGCTGCAGCGGGCCGTCGCATGCGGTGCCGTCGACCGGGTCATCGAACCGGCGACGACCCGACAGGTGCTGGCCGACGCGCTGGCGCTGCTGACCGACCGCCGCGGCGACCGCAAGAACACGCCGCTGTGAGCCGCTCCGTCCTCGTCACCGGTGGCAACCGTGGCATCGGGCTGGCGACCGCACTCGCGCTGCGCGACGCGGGCCACCGGGTCGCGGTGACGCACCGGGGGAGCGGGGCGCCCGACGGTCTGCTCGCGGTGAAGTGCGACGTCACCGACGTGACCTCGGTCGACACCGCCTTCGAGGAGGTCGAGGCCGCGCACGGGCCGGTCGAGGTGCTCGTCTCCAACGCCGGGATCACCGACGACGGCCTGCTGCTGCGGATGTCCGAGGAGTCCTTCGCGGCTGTCCTCGACGCCAACCTCACCGGGGCCTTCCGGGTCGCCAGGCGGGCCTCGCGGTCGATGCTGCGCGCGCGCTGGGGCCGGCTGCTCTTCGTCTCCTCCGTCGTCGGGCTGTCAGGCGGTGCGGGGCAGGCCAACTACGCCGCCTCCAAGGCCGGCCTGGTCGGCTTGTCGCGGTCGCTCGCGCGCGAGCTCGGCAGCCGCGGCATCACCTCCAACGTCGTGGCCCCCGGCTTCGTCGACACCGACATGACGGCGGGCCTCTCGGAGGACCGCCGCGCGGCCATCACCGCGTCGGTGCCACTCGGCCGGACGGCGACGCCTGAGGAGGTCGCGTGGGTGCTGGCCTTCCTCGCGAGCGATGCCGCCTCCTACGTCACGGGCGCGGTCGTGCCCGTCGACGGCGGTCTCGGCATGGGCCACTGATGGCCGAGGGCCGGGTCGGCGGCGTCGAGTGGTCGGCCAGCGGTGACGGCCTGCCGGTCACCGTCTTCGCGCACGGCCTCGCGGGGTCGCAGGCGGAGGTCCGACCGCTCGCGTCGCGCACGCCCGGCACCCGGGTGCTGCTGTCGTTCCGTGGGCACGGCGGCAGCGACCCGCTCGTCGACGGGTGGGACTTCGACCTGCTCGCCGACGACCTGCTCGCGGTCGCCGACGCGACCGGCGCGACGCGCGCGGTCGGGCTCTCGCTCGGTGCTGGAGCGCTGCTGCGCGCCCTCGTGCGCGACCCGTTGCGCTTCGACCGGGTCGCCTTCGTCATGCCCGCCTCGCTCGACGAGGTCCGCGACGACCGCGCCACCGACTGGCTGCTGCGGCTCGCGGCTGCGATGGACGCCGACGACCAGGCCGCCGTGACGGACCTGCTGCTGGCCGAGGTGCCCGATGCGGTCCGGCACCGCACCGGTGCGCGCTTGCTGGTGCAGCGGCGCGCCCGCCAGCTCGCGGGGAGCCCGCCGCCGCGCCCGCGCGGTCAGGTGCGCCCGCTCGACGACCTGTCGCAGCTGCGCCGGCTGACCGCTCCCGCCCTTGTCGTGGCCCAGGTCGACGACGACCTCCACCCCGTCTCGGTGGCCCGCCGGCTGGCCGCAGCGCTGCCCGACGCTCGGCTCGTCGAGCTGCCGCAGGGCGCGGTCTTCTGGACCTCCGCGCGCGAGACCGCTGACCTGCTCGCGGCCCACCTGTCCGAGCAGGCCGAGGTGCTCGTCGCCGGGTAGCGTGATCGACGTGCGGACCCTGTTCACCTCGCCGAAGTGGCTGCTGCTGCACGCCGTCGTAGTGGCGATCGCGGTCGCGATGCTCATGCTCGGCAGCTGGCAGTGGGGGCGCGCCGGCGACAGCGGCCGGGTGCAGAACTACGCCTACGCCGCGCAGTGGCTGCTGTTCGCGGGCTTCACCGTCGTCGCCTACGCCAAGCTCGCCCGCGACGAGATCCGCCCCGAGCAGGACGACGAGCCCGCACCGGTCGCCGACCTGCCGGTCCGCGCCCAGCCCGCGGCCCCGCTCGCCGCTGACGACGACCCCGAGCTGGCGGCGTACAACGCCTATCTGCGGTCACTCGCGGAGAAGGGCTCGTGAGCCTGCTCACGGCCTTCCGGGTGCTCGCGCTCACGGTCGGCGTCATGCTGCTGCTGCTCGTCGCCGCGATGGTCGTGAAGTACGGCTTCGACGAGCCCGCGCTCGTCGAGGTCGTCAGCCCGATCCACGGCTTCGTCTACTTCGTCTACCTCGTGGTCGCGCTCGTGCTCGGGCGTCGCGAGCACTGGCGACCGGTGCGCATCCTCGGCGTGCTGCTGGCCGGCACCGTCCCGCTGCTGTCCTTCGTCGTCGAGCGCCGCGTCCACCGCGAGCTCGCCCCGGCGGCGCGCGCCTGAGGGCTAGTCACTCCTCGCCATTCCGGCTGTCCCTGCCCGCGAGCACAGTGGGCTCGCCAACCAACGCGAGGAGGTCCACGGTGAGCGTTCGACGCAGCACGTGCGGCGTGTGGGTGATCGTCTCGGCTCTCGGACTCGTGATGACCGCGGGTTCCGGCACCGCTGTCGCGGCAGGCGGCAACGGCGTTTCCGGGTGCAGTGTCGCCGGCAACCCGGCCACCGATCCCAACCCCGGCTCGATGGTGCGTGAGCACCAGCCTTTCGGCGGCAACGGCAACGACGGTTCCAACCCCGGGTTCAACTTCGCCGGCTTCAGCGGGTGCAAGCCGTAGGAGCAGACCCGACTGGGCCGTCGCACCCGGCGGTCAGGGGGCGGTGTTGCGGACCAGCGACTCGGCCAGCGCGGCCATCGTGTCGCCGCCGCGCGGGGCGATGAACAGCCCCTCGGCCTCGGTGAGAAGGACGCCGTCGAGGTGGCAGGTCGCGGTGATCCAGCGCTTGCGACCCTCGACCCGGTCGAACGCCGCCCGCAGGTCGAGGTCTCGGTGCAGCGGGGTCGGCCTGCGGTAGGTGATCGTGAGTCGGCCGGTGAACCCCGCACTGCCCTGCGACCGACCCAGCAGCTCGTCGAACATCGCCGCGACCATCCCGCCGTGCACGTGCCCGGGCGGCCCTTCGTACGCGGCGCCGAAGCGCACCGTCCCGCGCGTCACCGGGTGGCCGTCGAGCTCGCCCTCGGTCCAGAGCTCGACCGGCGGCGCGAGCGGGTTGGCGGACCCTGACAGCGGGCTGTGGCGCAGGTGGTCGGTGGGTCGCAGGCCCGCCTCGCTGACGACACCGTCGGCGCCGCGCGGGCGCAGCTCGTCGAGCAGGTCGCCGAAGGCCTTCGCCGAGTCGGCGGCGCGGCGCAGGTCGGCGGCCTCGGGGCGCACCAGGACCAGCCGGTCGATGATGCGTCGCAGCTCGTCGGCGAGCCGGCGCTCCTCGAGGGCGGTCTCGGCGTCGGGCGGCTCGGGAGCGGTCCAGGCGGTGTCTGGTCGGTCCTCGGCAGGGCTGTCGCTCACGCCTGCGCACACTAGGGGAGCCGGTGTGATGAGGTGCACGGCGTGGCGGATCGCGCAGAGGTGCAGGCAGCGTTCGAGGTGTTCTGGACGGTGGGGTGCATCGAGGAGGACTGGTCGGCCTGGGTCGATCGGCTTACCCCCGACGTCGACTACGTCGAGCACCACTTCGGTGACTTCCGCGGCCGCGACGAGGTGCGCGCCTGGATCACCGAGCTCATGGTCGCGCGCGCCGACGTCCACGCTCTGCTCGAGTGGTATGTCATCGACGGCGACCGGCTCGTGCTGTCGATGCAGAACCGCTACTACAACCCCGACCCGGCCGGGCCGCCCTTCGACTTCCCCGGCATGACGGCGCTCACCTACAGCGGTGACGGGCTGTTCGCCCGCCAGGAGGACTACTGGTGCGCGAAGGGCGCGGCAGCGTCGTACCTCGCCTTCGTCGAGGCCGTCGAGGCGTACGGCGGGAAGGGCCTGGGAGGCGGGCGCCTCGAGCGGCTCGAGGCCGAGCGGCGCCAGGCCAACCTCGACGTGCTCGCGGCAGGCAGGGTGCGCTACAGCGCGACGGGCACGCGCCAGCCGTAGGGGTCCTCGGCGCGGCCGTACTGGATGTCCAGCAGCCGCTGGCGCAGCGAGGCCGTCACGCCCTCGAGGCCCTCGGCCTTGGTGGCCACGGAGCCGCCGGTCCAGTGCAGCTCGCCGACCGGCGTCACGACGGCCGCGGTGCCGCAGGCGAAGACCTCGGTGATCTCGCCGGAGGTGACCCCCTCGCGCCACTCGTCGACGGCGACGCGGCGCTCCTCGACCTCGTGGCCGGCGTCGCGGGCGAGGGTGATGATCGAGTTGCGGGTGACGCCGCGCAGGATGGTGCCGGACAGCGCCGGGGTGGCGATGCGGCCGTCGGCGTAGACGAAGAACAGGTTCATGCCGCCGAGCTCCTCGACCCAGCGGCGCTCGACCGCGTCGAGGAAGACGACCTGGTCGCAGCCGCGGGCGATGGCGGCCTGCTGGGCGACGAGCGACGCGGCGTAGTTGCCCGCGCACTTGGCCTCGCCGGTGCCGCCGGGGGCCGCGCGCGAGGAGTCCTCGGCGAGCCAGAGCTTGAGGGGGCGGATGCCGCCGGCGAAGTAGTTGCCGCTCGGCAGCGCCAGGACGGAGAACAGCGCGTCCGCCGACGGGCGCACGCCGAGGCCGACCTCGGTGCCCATCATGAAGGGGCGCAGGTAGAGCGACGCGCCGTCGGCGGTGGGGATCCACTCGTGGTCGGTGCGGACCAGCAGCTCGACGGCGGCGAGGAAGTCGTCCTCCTCGATGGTGGGCAGGGCCAGGCGCTGCGCGGAGAGGTTGAAGCGGGCGGCGTTCTCGCGCGGGCGGAACAGCGTGACCGTGCCGTCCTCGAGCTTGTAGGCCTTCATGCCCTCGAAGATCGACTGGCCGTAGTGCATGAAGTTCGTCGACGGGTCCAGCACAAACGGGCCGTAGGGGTGCAGGCGCCCGTCGTACCAGCCCTTGTCGGCCGACCAGTGGGCCGTGACCATGTGGTCGGTGTGCAGCCGGCCGAAGCCCGGGTCGACGAGCAGCGCGCGTCGCTCGTCGTCAGGGGTCGGGGTCGTGGTGAGCTCGACCTCGAAGTCGATCTGGCGCGGCATGCGGACCTCCTGGTGTGAAGTCCCCAGCGTAGCTACCGAGCGACCATCGTCAGCAGCTCGTAGTGGGCCACGACCGCGCCCTCGGCATTGGTGACCTCGGCGTCCCATCGGACCTCGCCGTAGTCGGCGCCGTCGCGCGGGTTCTTCTCCTTGCAGGTCAGCACGACCGAGATGACGTCGCCGGGCTTGACGGGGGTGACGAAGCGCAGCGAGTCGAGGCCGTAGTTGGCGAGCACCGGGCCGGGCGCGGGGTCGACGAACAGCCCCGCCGCGAGCGACAGCACGAGGTAGCCGTGCGCGACGATGCCGCCGAACAGCGGGTTGGCAGCGGCGGCGACCGGGTCGGTGTGGGCGTAGAAGCTGTCGCCGGTGAGCTCGACGAAGCGGTCGATCTCCTCCTGCGTGACCTCGTGGGCGGCGGTCCGGACGGAGTCGCCGACGGCCAGCTCGCCCAGGGTCTTGCGGAAGGGGTGCACGCCGTCCTCGACCCGTGGGGCGCCGGGCACCCAGCGGCCGGTGACGGCCGCGATCGTGGCGGGCGAGCCCTGCACGGCGGTGCGCTGCAGGTGGTGCAGGACGCCGCGGATGCCGCCGAGCTCCTCGCCGCCGCCGGCCCGGCCGGGACCACCGTGGACCAGCGCCGGCATCGGCGAGCCGTGCCCGGTCGACTCCTTCGCGCAGCTGCTGTCGAGCACGTGCACACGGCCGTGGTAGGCCGCCGCGCCGAGGACGACCTCGCGGGCGAAGGCCGGGTCGGCCGTGACGACGGTCGCGACCAGCGAGCCGCGCCCGCGGGCGAGCAGCTCGGGCACGTCGTCGGACGCGGAGTAGGGCAGCACGCTGCAGACCGGCCCGAAGGCCTCGACCTCGTGCACGGGCCCGGAGTGGACGTCGGCGAGCAGCAGCAGCGGCTCGAGGAAGGCGCCCCGGCCCAGTTCGAAGCCAGGGTCACCGACGACCACGTCGCCCCCGAGCGCGGCCACCGACCGTCGTACGGCGTCGCGTTGCTGGAGTGACACGAGAGCGCCCATCGTGGTCGCCTCGTCGCGGGGGTCACCCACGACGACCTTCCCAAGCCGGTCGCGCAGGCCGGCGACGACGTCGTCGACGCGCGCCGCAGGGACGAAGGCGCGGCGGATCGCGGTGCACTTCTGCCCCGCCTTCCCCGTCATCTCGCGGAAGACCTCGCGGGTGAAGAGCTCGAGCTCCTTCTGCCCGGCGTCGGGCCCGAGCACGCAGGCGTTGAGCGAGTCGGCCTCGGCGTTGAAGCGCACGTTGCGCGACACGACGGCGGGGTGCGCGCGCAGGACGGCGGCGGTCGCGGCGGAGCCGGTGAAGGACAGCAGGTCCTGCTCGGTGAGGTGGTCGAGCAGGTCGCCGGGAGGGCCGCTGACCAGCTGCAGCGAGCCCTCGGGCAGCAGGCCGCTCTCGACCGCGACGCGGACCAGGCGCTCGGTGACGTAGGCGGTCTGCGGCGCCGGCTTCACGACGGTGGGGACCCCGGCGACGAAGGCGGGCGCGAGCTTCTCCAGCACGCCCCAGACCGGGAAGTTGAAGGCGTTGACTTGCACGGCGACACCCCGCAGCGGCGTCATGATGTGCTGGGCGACGAAGGTGCCGCCGCGCGACAGCGACTCGACGGGGCCGTCGACGTAGACGGTGCTGTTGGGCAGCTCGCGTCGGGCCTTGGAGGAGTAGGCGAACAGCGTGCCGATGCCGCCGCCGACGTCGACGTCGCTGTCGCGCTTCGTGGCCCCGGTCATGGCGGACAGCGCGTAGAGCTCCTCGCTGTGGGACTGGAGGTGGGTGGCGAGCTGCTTGAGGACCCCGGCCCGCTCGTGGAAGGTCATGGCCCTCAGCGCCGGTCCGCCGACCCGCCGGCCGTGCTCGAGGACCGCCCCGAGATCGAGCCCGGTATCGCGGCCGAACCGCGCGACCTCGTCGCCGGTCGAGGCGTCGAGCAGCGGCTCGCCCTCGTCCTTCGGCGCGTGCCACCGTCCCTGCGCGTAGCTCTCCAGCAGCACGTCCCGCTCCTTGCCCTCTGCCCGGTCTGGGTCGAGCCGGACCCTACTGCCGGGTGGTGTGGTCGGGCGGTGCGCCGGGTGGTTGGGTGGGCGGCAGCACGGACCCAGGACCCGGTCGAGAGGAGCAGCAGTGGTGCACGAGGTGCGCGGTGTCGTCGCAAAGGGCAAGGGCCTGCCGGTGGCCGTCGAGACGATCCTCGTCCCGGACCCCGGGCCCGGCGAGGCACTGGTCCAGGTGCAGGCCTGCGGGGTCTGCCACACCGACCTGCACTACCGCGAGGGCGGCATCAACGACGACTTCCCCTTCCTGCTCGGTCACGAGGCCGCGGGTGTCGTCGAGGCGGTCGGTGACGGCGTCACCGACCTGGCGCCGGGCGACTTCGTCGTCCTCAACTGGCGCGCGGTGTGCGGCTCCTGCCGAGCCTGCGAGCGCGGCCGCCCGTGGTACTGCTTCGCCACGCACAACGCGACCCAGAAGATGACTCTCGCCGACGGCACGGTGCTCTCGCCCGCGCTCGGCATCGGGGCCTTCGCGGAGAAGACGCTCGTCGCCGCCGGCCAGTGCACCAAGGTCGCGACGGTCGACCCGGCCGCGGCCGGCCTCATCGGCTGCGGCGTCATGGCCGGCTGGGGCGCGGCGGTCAACACCGCGCCGGTCCAGAAGGGCGACACCGTCGCGGTCCTCGGCTGCGGCGGCGTCGGCGACGCGGCGATCTGCGGGGCGCTCTACGCCGGGGCCCGCCAGGTCATCGCGGTCGACCTCGACGACCGCAAGCTCGAGTGGGCGCGCGGCTTCGGCGCCACCCACACCGTCAACGCCGGCTCCGTCGACGTCGTGGCGGAGCTCCGGGCGCTCACCGGCGGCTTCGGTCCCGACGTCGTCATCGACGCCGTCGGGCGGCCCGAGACCTTCCGCCAGGCCTTCGACGCGCGCGACCTCGCCGGCACCGCCGTCCTCGTCGGCGTGCCCAACCCGACGATGACCTTCGAGGTGCCGCTCATCGAGGTCTTCGGCCACGGCGGGACGCTGAAGTCGAGCTGGTACGGCGACTGCCTGCCCTCGCGCGACTTCCCGCTGCTGGTCGACCTGTGGCAGCAGGGCCGCTTCCCGCTCGACCGCTTCGTCTCCGAGCGGATCGGGCTCGACGGCGTCGAGGAGTCCTTCCATCGCATGGAGAAGGGCGAGGTCCTGCGCTCGGTGGTCGTGCTGTGACCGCCCGCGTCGAGCACCTCGTGACGTCCGGGACCTTCAGCCTTGACGGGCAGGTCTTCGACGTCGACAACAACGTCTGGATCCTCGGCGACGACTCCGAGGTCATCGTCGTCGACGCCCCCCACGACCCCGACGCGATCGAGGCCGCGGTCGGTGACCGCACGGTCGTCGCGATCGTCTGCACCCACGCCCACGACGACCACGTCCGCTTCGCCCCGGAGCTCTCGGAGCGGACCAGCGCGCCCGTGCTGCTTCACCCCGACGACCGGGTGCTGTGGGACCTCACCCACTCGCTGCACGAGCCCGACGGCGACCTGCGGGACGGCATGCGCCTCGAGGTCGCGGGCACCCGCGTCGAGGTGGTCCACACCCCGGGTCACGCCCCCGGCGCGGTCTGCCTGTCCGTGCCCGACCTCGGGCTGGTCTTCTCCGGGGACACCCTCTTCCAGGGCGGTCCCGGTGCGACCGGCCGGTCCTACAGCGACTTCCCGACGATCCTGCGCTCCATCAAGGACCGCCTCGGCGCGCTGCCGCCCGAGACCCGCGTGCTGACCGGCCACGGTGCAGAGACCACCATCGGCGCGGAGCTCCCGTCGTACGACGAGTGGGTCAAGCGCGGCCACTGACCTGCAGATCGGTGGCAGAGTGCCGGGCGTGGACGCTGTCGTGCTGCACCCGGACCGGGCCCTCACCGAGGACGAGCTCGTCGCGGTGGCCCGCCACGGGGCCCGGGTCGAGATCAGCCCGGAGTCGCTGACCCTGATCCGCGACGCCCGCGCGCACGTCGACGCGCTGGCCGCGAGCGACGTCCCGGTCTACGGCGTGAGTACCGGTTTCGGGGCGCTCGCGACCCGCCACATCCCGGTCGAGAAGCGCACCCAGCTGCAGCGCTCATTGGTCCGCTCGCACGCTGCGAGCACCGGCGCGGAGGTCGAGCGCGAGGTCGTGCGTGGCCTGGCGCTGCTGCGGCTGCGGACCCTCGCCACCGGGCGCACCGGTGTGCGAGCGGAGACGGCAGAGGCCTACGCCGGGCTGCTCAACGCGGGCATCACGCCGATCGTGCGGGAGTACGGCAGCCTCGGCTGCTCCGGTGACCTCGCGCCGCTCGCCCACGTCGCCCTCGCGGTGATGGGGGAGGGGTCCGTACGCGACCACGACGGCCGCCTGCTCCCAGCAGCCGACGCGCTCGCGGCAGCCGGCCTCGAGCCCGTCACGCTCGCCGAGAAGGAGGGCCTCGCCCTCATCAACGGCACCGACGGGATGCTCGCCGAGCTGATGCTCGCCTGCCACGACCTCGCCGACCTGGCACGCCTCGCCGACGTGGCCGCGGCGATGAGCGTCGAGGCGCTGCTCGGCACCGACAGCGCCTTCGCCGAGGACCTCGTGGCCCTGCGGCCGCACCCCGGGCAGCAGGCGTCCGCCGCCAACCTGCGCGCGCTGCTCCACGGCTCCGAGGTCGTCGCGAGCCACGCCGGCCCGGAGGACACCCGGGTGCAGGACGCCTACTCGCTGCGCTGCGCCCCGCAGGTCGCGGGCGCGGTCCGTGACACCCTCGAGCACTGCCGCACCGTCGCCGCCCGCGAGGCCGCGTCAGCCATCGACAACCCGGTGCTGCTGCCCGACGGGCGGCTGGCGTCCAACGGCAACTTCCACGGCGCCCCGGTCGCCTACGCGCTCGACTTCCTCGCCATCGCCGCCGCGGATCTCGCGAGCATCAGCGAGCGGCGCACCGACCGGCTGCTCGACAAGAGCCGCAACCACGGGCTGCCGCCGTTCCTCGCCGACGACCCCGGCGTCGACAGCGGGCTGATGATCGCGCAGTACGCCCAGGCCGGCATCGTCAGCGAGCTCAAGCGCCTGGCCGCTCCCGCCAGCGTCGACTCGATCCCGAGCAGCGCCATGCAGGAGGACCACGTCTCGATGGGCTGGGGCGCGGCCCGCAAGCTGCGCCGCACCGTCGACGGCCTGCGCCGGGTCCTCGCCATCGAGGTCATGACCGCCGCCCGCGGTCTCGACCTGCGCGCGCCGCTCACCCCGGCCCCCGCGACCGCTGCGGTCGTCGCCGCGCTGCGCCGCACCGTCGACGGACCCGGCCCCGACCGGGTGCTCTCCGACGAGATCGAGGCGGCCGTCGCCGCCGTACCCGCTCTGCTCGACGCCGCGTCGCAGGTGACTGGAGGGCTGCAGTGATGGAGTGCCAGGGCTGGTTGCAGGAGGCCGCGCTGCGGTGCCTGCGCAACAACCTCCACCCCGACGTCGCCGAGGACCCCGCCAACCTCGTCGTCTACGGCGGCAACGGCAAGGCCGCCCGCGACCACGCGTCGCTCGCCGCCATCGAAGCCACGCTGAAGCGGCTCAAGGACGACGAGACGCTGATGGTGCAGAGCGGCAAGCCGGTCGCGGTCTTCCGCACCTTCGAGCATGCCCCCCGGGTGCTGCTCGCCAACTCGCTGCTCGTCCCGTCGTGGTCGACTTGGGAGGACTTCTGGTCACTGGAGGCGATGGGCCTCACGATGTACGGCCAGATGACCGCTGGCTCCTGGATCTACATCGGCACGCAGGGCATCGTCCAGGGCACCTTCCAGACCTTCGCGGCGCTCGCCGAGCAGAGGTACGACGGGACCCTGCGCGGCAAGGTCGTGCTCACCGCGGGCCTCGGTGGCATGGGTGGCGCGCAGCCGCTGGCGGTCTCCCTCAACGGCGGCGTCTCGCTGTGCCTCGACGTCGACCCGGCGCGCGTCCGGCGACGGCTGGAGACCCGCTACCTCGACGAGGTCGCCGACTCGCTCACGGCCGGGGTCGCCCGGGCCCGCCAGGCCGCGGCGGCGGGAGAGGCGGTGTCGATCGGCGTCGTCGCCAACGCCGCCGAGGCGCTGCCCGCGCTGCTCGCCGCGGGCGAGCACTTCGACGTCGTCACCGACCAGACCAGCGCCCACGACCCCCTCAACGGCTACGTCCCGGCGAGGCTGTCGCTGGAGGAGGCCGCAGAGCTGCGGGCCTCGAAGCCGTCTGAGTACGTCGACCGCGCCCGCGCCTCGATGGTCGAGCACTGCCGCGCGATGGTCGGCTTCGCGAGGGCCGGCAGCGAGGTCTTCGACTACGGCAACAACCTGCGTGGGGAGGCGCTCGCGGCCGGGCTCACCGACGCGTTCGACTACCCGGGGTTCGTCCCGGCGTACATCCGGCCGTTGTTCTGCAGCGGCACCGGTCCCTTCCGGTTCGTGGCGCTGTCGGGCGACCCGGCGGACATCGCGGTCGCCGACGAGGCTCTGCTCAATGAGTTCCCCGACAACCCCTTCGTGCAGCGCTGGATCCCGATGGCGCAGGAGCGGGTCGCCTTCCAGGGACTGCCGGCGCGGATCTGCTGGCTCGGCTACGGCGAGCGGGCCGCTGCCGGCAAGGTGCTCAACGACCTGGTCGCGAGCGGTCGGATCAGCGCGCCGGTCGTCATCGGTCGCGACCACCTCGACAGCGGCTCGGTGGCGAGTCCCTACCGCGAGACCGAGGCGATGCTCGACGGGTCCGATGCGATCGCCGACTGGCCGGTGCTCAACGCCCTGCTCAACGTCGCGTCCGGCGCGGCCTGGGTCGCGGTCCACCACGGCGGCGGCGTCGGGATGGGCAAGTCGATCCACACGGGCGCGCAGGTCGTCGCCGACGGGACCGCCGACGGGGCGCGGCGCGTCGAGCGGGTGCTCACCAACGACCCCGGCACCGGGGTGGTCCGTCATGCCGACGCCGGCTACGAGATCGCCCGCGACGTCGCCCGCGAGCGCGGCATCGACATGCCCATGCTGTGAGGCTCACCTGAGACCAGCGCACCCGATGCAGTGGGTCGCGTGCGGCCGGGCGGCGAGCCGCTCGTCACCGATCGGCCCGCCGCAGCGCTCGCAGCGGCCGTAGTCACCGGCTGCGCGCCGGAGGGCGGCGCCTTCGAGCGCCGCGACGGTTGCGCACGCCTGGTCGAGCAACGCGGTCAGCTGCTCGCGCTCGAACGCGATCGTCGCGCCTTCCGGGTCGTGCTCGTCGTCGGCGTTGGACCCCTCGGAGGCGGCCACCACCTCGGCCCGCTGTGCCGTGAGCGCCACGACCTGCGCGCGGGCGTCGTCGAGCGCAGTGAGCAGCGGGTCCACGACGGCTCCCTACCCAGTCGATGACGCCCACAGGCCCGCCGCTCGAGCCCGCCGTCCCGACATGCTTCAGAAAAGCCGACCCAGTCCGGAGGTGGGGGGCAGACTGCCGGCGTGGGATCGCTGCTCGTCACCGGCATCGGGACGCTCATCACGTGGGACCCCGAGCAGCCCGTGCGCGAGTCCGCGGCGCTGGTCGTCGACCGCGGCCGGGTCGTCTGGGTCGGGTCCGCGGCGGTCACGCCGGTCGCCGACGAGGTGCTCGACGTCGGGGGTGGCACCGTCGTGCCGGGCTTCGTCGACAGCCACACCCACCTGGTCTTCGCGGGTGACCGCACCGAGGAGTTCGAGGCGCGCCTCGCCGGGCGCCCTTACGCCGCAGGCGGCATCCGCACCACCGTCGCCGCCACCCGGGCCGAGTCCACCCCACGGCTCCGCGTCCGCGCGACCCGGCTGTCCGCGGAGGCGCTGCGCACCGGCACGACGACGATCGAGGTGAAGAGCGGCTACGGCCTCACGGTCGCCGACGAGCTGCGCAGCCTCGAGGTCGCAGCGACCCTCACCCCCCACCGCACGTTCCTCGGCGCGCACGTGACCCCCGAGGGCACGACGACGCGGGACTACGTCGACCTCGTGCGCGGGCCGATGCTCGACGCGGTCGCCGGGGTCGCCACCGCCGTCGACGCCTTCTGCGAGGAGGGCGCCTTCGACGTCGACCAGTGCCGCGAGGTGCTCAGCGCCGGCGCCGCCCGGGGGCTCGCCGTGCACGTCCACGCCAACCAGCTCCGGCCCGGTCCGGGGGTCCAGCTGGCCGCCGAGCTCGGCGCGCTGTCAGCCGACCACTGCACCCACCTCACCGACGACGACGTCACCGCGCTGCGCGACGCGGGCGTCACCGCGGTGCTCGTGCCGGCCGCGGAGTTCTCGACCCGGTCCGCCTACGCCCCCGCCCGCCGCCTGCTCGACGCGGGCGTCACGGTCGCCCTCGCGACCGACTGCAACCCCGGCACGTCGTTCACCACCTCGATGCCCTTCGTCGTCGCGCTGGCCTGCCGCGAGCTGGGGATGACCCCCCTCGAGGCGCTGCGGGCGGCCACCCTCGGCGGCGCCGCTGCGCTGCGCAGCGACGCCGGCCACCTGCGGGTCGGCGCGCCCGCGGATCTCGTCGTGCTCGACGCGCCCTCCCCGACCTGGCTCGCCTACCGGCCCGGTGTCGACCTGGTCCGCGCGGTCCTGCGGGCGGGTGAGGTCGTGCGCGGTGACCTGCCCATCGGGCCCGACGACGAGGACGCCGCGTGACCGACGACCCGCTGTGGCCGCGCGCCTCCACCCTGCTCGGACCGCCTGCCGGGCAGCGGGTCGGCGTCGTCGGCGTGCCCCTGCACCGCAGCTCGATCTCGCCCTCGCGCGCCGACCTCACCCCGGTCGCGGTGCGGGCCGCGCTGCACCGCTTCCCCACCTGGCACGCGGGGCTCGACGTCGACCTGCCCGCGCTCGCCGACCACGGCGACCTCGACGTCGCGGACCTCACGGGGACGGCCGCGGTCGAGGCGGCCCGCGCGGGGGTCGCCGCCCTCCCGTCGTACGACCTGCTCGTCCTTCTCGGGGGCGACAACCTCGTCACCTGGCCGGCGCTGCAGGCGCTCGCCCCGGACCTGTCGCGCGCCGGGCTGCTCACCCTCGACGCCCACCACGACGTGCGCGGCTGGCATGCCGGCCCGACCAACGGCACCCCGGTGCGCGGGCTGCTCGAGGCCGGGCTGCCCGGCCGCCACGTCGTCCAGGTCGGCATCGGCGAGCTCACCAACAGCAGGGAGTACGCCGGCTTCTGCCGCGCCGAGGGCATCACCACGGTGGGCCTCGCCGACTGCCGCGGGCGGGTGGGCGAGGTCGTCACGCGCGAGCTCGACCGCCTGGCGTTGACCTGCGACGTCGTCTACGTCGACCTCGACGTCGACGTCGTCGACCGCGCCTTCGTGCCCGGCTGCCCCGGGGCGCGGCCGGGCGGGCTGCTGCCGCACGAGCTGCTCGAGGCGGCGGTGGCAGCGGGAAAGCACCGGTCGGTGCGCGCCGTCGACGTCACCGAGGTGGACGCGGCGGCCGACATGTCGGGCATCACGGTGCAGCTCGCCGCGATGTGCCTGCTGTCCGTCGCGGCAGGGTGGGCCAGCCGCTAGACCTGCAGCGACGTGAGGCGCACACTCGGGGGACGAGGAGGTCCCACGATGACGACCTACCACTGCCCGCTCTGCGGACTGCGCTTCAGCTGGACCAGCGAGCTCGACGAGCACGCCCGTGAGGAGCACGCCCCGCACGACCTGGTTGTCGTGCAGGAGCACATCACCGCCTACAAGGCGCCGAAGGTCCGGACCGACGCCGGGGTGCCGGCCCGCACCTGACGCGGTGCGGACCGGCCCCGGGAGCTAGAGCAGCTCGAGGATGGTGGCGTTGGCCTGGCCGCCGCCCTCGCACATCGTCTGCAAGCCGTAGCGGATGCCGTTGTCGCGCATGTGGTGGACCAGCGTGGTCATGATGCGCGCGCCCGAGCCACCCAGCGGGTGACCGAGGGCGATGGCGCCACCGAGTGCGTTGGTGAGCTTGTCGTCGGCGCCGATGTCCTTGAGCCACGCCATGGGCACCGACGCGAAGGCCTCGTTGACCTCGAAGGCGCCGATGTCCGACAGCGACAGGCCGGACTTCGCGAGCGCCTTCTGGGTCGCGGGGATCGGGGCGGTGAGCATCGGCATCGGGGCCGCGCCGGTGACGACGGCGGTGTGGATGCGCGCGATCGGGGTGAGGCCGTTGGCCGCCGCGAACTCGCTCGTCGTGATGAGCAGCGCCGCGGACCCGTCGGAGATCTGCGAGGAGTTCGCCGCCGTGATCTTGCCGTCCTCCTTGAAGGGCGTCTTGAGGGTGGCGAGCTTCTCAAGGGTGCCGCCGGGACGGATGCCCTCGTCCTTGCTGATCAGGCCGTTCTCGGTCTGGATGGGCACGATCTGCGCGTCGAAGGCGCCGGCCTCCTGCGCGGCGGCGGCCCGCTCGTGCGACTGCAGGCCGTACTCGTCGAGCTCGGTGCGGCTGAAGCCCCACGTGTCGGCGATCTGCTCCGCGCCGAGGCCCTGGTTGGGGAAGCCCTCGCCGTAGCGCTCGGCGTACATCGCGCCGAGGGGGGAGGCGGTGAACGACGAGCCCATCGGGGTGCGGCTCATCATCTCGACGCCACCCGCGACGGCGAGGTCGTACTGACCGCTGATGACGCCCGCGGCCGCGAAGTGCACGGCCTGCTGCGACGAGCCGCACTGGCGGTCGACGGTCGTGCCGGGGACGTGCTCGGGCCAGCCGGCGGACAGCACGGCGGTGCGCGCGACGTCGAAGGTCTGCTCACCGATCTGCATGACGACGCCCCAGATGACGTCGTCGACGAGACCCGGGTCGATGCCGGAGCGCTCGGCGATCGCCTGCAGGACGAGGGCGGAGATGTCGGCGGAGTGGACGCCGGACAGGCCCCCACCGCGCTTCCCGACGGGCGTGCGGACTGCTTCGACGATGACGGCGTCCCTCATCGGACGACCTCCTGATCTCGGACGGACCCAGTGAACGACGGTTCGCGTGGAACCCCATTGCGCCACACGCGTGCCGCGCCGTCACCGGTGGGGTGGCGTGACGCGCGCCACTCAGGCGTACGCCGAGGTCAGCGGGCCTGCCAGACCGGCTCGCGCTTCTCGGCGAAGGCCGTCGGCCCCTCCATCGCGTCGTGGCTGCCGAGCAGGACGAGGAACTCCTCGGAGTTCTGCTGCCACTTGGCGGCCTCGCCCGCGCGCTTGCCGTCGACCGCGCCGTAGGCGATCCGCTTGCTGGCCTGCACCGCGAGCGGCGCGCCCTTGCCGATGAGGTCGGCGAGGGCGAGCGCCGCGTCGAGGGCCTGACCGGGGGCGACCACCTGGTTGACCAGGCCCCAGCGCAGCGCCTCGGCCGCGGGCATCGGCTCGCCGGTGAGGATGAGCTGCATCGCGACCTTCGGCGGCAGCTGCTCGGCCAGTCGGAAGACGCCGCCCGCGCCCGCGATCAGCCCCCGGCGTACCTCCGGGAGCCCGAAGCTCGCGGTCTCGACGGCGACCACCAGGTCGCAGGCGAGGGCCAGCTCGGTGCCGCCGCCGAGGGCGTTGCCGTTGACGGCGGCGATCGTCGGCTTGGACGTGAAGTGGTCGACGAAGCCGGCGAAGGACCAGTGCTCGGTGCCCGGGGCGAGGACGGGCTCGCCGCGCGAGATCGCCTTGAGGTCGGCGCCGGCGGAGAAGGCCTGGTCGCCTGCGCCGGTGAGGACGAGTGCCCTGATCTCCGGGTCGTGCTCGGCCTGCTCGACCGCCGCGCCGACGAGCGCGTGCACGTCGGCGTCGACAGCGTTCCGCGCCGCGGGGCGGTTGATCGTGACGACGAGCGTGCTGCCGCGGCGCTCCGTCAGGACCTTCGTCGGGTCGGACACCTCGTACACGTCATACCTCCAGGAGCGGGTGGGTGGCCCGACGAGTAGACACCAGGGCAGTCGTCGTAGGTTCGGCAGACCTGATCCGAGGAGCCTTCGTTGAGCAGTCCCGTCATCGCCGTCCTGGGCGGCACCGGCCCCCAGGGCCGCGGCCTCGCCCGCCGCTTCGCCGAGGCGGGCCTGTCGGTCGTGCTGGGCAGCCGCAGCGCCGAACGGGCCGCGGCCACCGCCGCCGAGCTCGGCCACGGCGTCACCGGCGCCGACAACGCCGGCGCGGCGACGCAGGGCGACGTGGTCATCGTCGCGGTCCCGTGGGACGGGCACGCCGAGCTGCTGACGGAGCTGCGGGCCGAGCTCGCCGGCAAGGTCGTCGTCGACTGCGTCAACCCGCTCGGGTTCGACAAGCAGGGGGCCTACGCCCTGCCGGTCGCCGAGGGCAGCGCCGCGCAGCAGGCCGAGCAGCTGCTGCCGGACAGTCGTGTCGTCGCGGCTTACCACCACGTCTCCGCGGTGCTGCTCGAGGACCCCGAGGTGACGAGCATCGACACCGACGTCCTCGTGCTCGGCGACGACCGTGAGGCGACCGACCTGGTGCAGGAGCTCACCGGTCGCATCCCGGGGATGCGCGGCATCTACGGCGGGCGGCTGCGCAACGCCCACCAGGTCGAGGCGCTCACCGCCAACCTCATCAGCGTCAACCGCCGCTACAAGGCCCACGCCGGGCTGCGCGTCACGGACGTCACGCTGTGACCAGCCCGCTGGCTGGGCCGCTCGTGGGTCTTCGTGTGGTCGAGCTGGCGGGCCTCGGACCGGCGCCGCACGCCGCGATGGTGCTCGGTGACCTCGGCGCCGACGTCGTGCGGGTCGAGCGGCCGGCCGCCTTCGCCATGGCGCCCGGGCAGGTCGACCCGCAGCTGCGCAGCCGCCGCTCGGTCGCGGCCGACCTGAAGACCCCCGAGGGCCTCGAGCTGGTGCTGCGCCTGGTCGAGAAGGCGGACGTGCTGGTGGAGGGCTTCCGGCCCGGCGTCACGGAGAAGCTGGGGCTCGGGCCGGAGGACTGCTGGGCGCGCAACCCGCGCCTCGTCTACGGCCGGATCACCGGCTGGGGCCAGGACGGCCCGATGGCGGCGCGCGCCGGCCACGACATCAACTACCTCGGGCTCACCGGCAGCCTCGACGCGATCGGTCGCGCCGGCGACCGCCCGGTGCCGCCGCTCAACCTGGTCGCGGACTTCGGCGGCGGCTCGATGCTGCTGCTGGTGGGCGTCCTGGCCGCCCTGCACGAGCGGCAGACCAGCGGCCGCGGCCAGGTCGTCGACGCCGCGATGGTCGACGGCGTCGCGCTGCTGTCCACGATGATGTGGGCGATGCGCGACCAGGGCCTGTGGGGCGACGTGCGCGGCACCAACATCCTCGACGGCGGCGCGCCCTTCTACGACACCTACGCCTGCAAGGACGGCGGTCACGTCGCCGTCGGCCCCATCGAGCCGCAGTTCTACGCCGCGATGCTCGCCGGGCTCGGCCTGTCCGACGCGGGCCTGCCCGACCAGCTCGACGTCGCCGGCTGGCCGGTCCTGCGCGAGGCCCTCACCGCGGCTTTCCTCACCCGCACCCGCGACGAGTGGACCGAGGTCTTCGCCGGCGTCGACGCCTGCGTCACCCCGGTCGTCACCCCTCGCGAGGCCCCGACCGAGCCGCACCTCGCTGCCCGCGGCACCCTCGTCGAGGTGGGGGGCAAGGTCCAGCCCGCCCCGGCGCCGCGTTTCTCGCGGACCCCCGCTGCCGCCCCGGCGGTCCCGAGCGTTCCAGGGTCCGACAACGACGCGGTCCTCGCGGACTGGCTGGGCGCCTGAGCTAGCGGGCCGCGACGGCGAGGCGGGCGCCCAGCGCGACGAAGACGCCACCCGTCACCCGCTCGACCCACTGCTGGACGCGTGGTCGTCGTACGACGCTCTGGGCTCCTCCGACGAGCGCGAGGAAGCCGACCCAGAACACCGCCATCACGACGAGCGCGACGAGGCCGAGCAGCGGCAGCTCCCAGGCACGGGTGCTGCTGACATCGACGAACTGCGGCAGCAGGGTGAGGAAGAACAGCGCGGTCTTGGGGTTGAGCGTCCCCGACAGGACCCCTTGGAGGTACGCCGACTCCGGCAGCACCCGGCCGGTCCGTCGGGGTGGCGGTGCCTCGCCCTCAGGGGTCGCGCGGGTGAGCAGCAGGCGCAGCCCGAGCACCGTGAGGTAGACCGCACCGGCGAGCTTCAGTGCCGTGAAGGCCGTCGCCGAGGTGGCGAGGACGGCGGACACGCCGAGCAGCGCGGCGGTGAGGTGGACCGTCACGCCGGTCATCGAGCCGAGCGCGACCAGCCACCCCTGCCGGCGCCCGGACACCAGGGTCCAGCGCAGGGCGAGAGCGGTGTCCGGGCCGGGGGTCAGGGCGAGCAGGAAGACCGCTCCGGCGAAGGCGGCCAGCGTCGTCGTGTCCACCCCTGCAGGCTACGGAGCCGGGCAAGGCGGCCGGGCTGGAGCGCCCGGAAGGGTGACCAGGACGGCGACCTCCTGCCGACGGGGTGGTCACCCGATCGGGGTAGACGTTGCGGTCATCGCTGGGCACACCGGGGCGAAGTCCCTGGTCAGTTGTGAGGTTGTCAATAGTCCACTGAAGGGATCGCGCCAACGCGTCGAAGTACTAGGCACCCGACCCAAGGAGTGCTCGTGCGGATGCGTCCCGGACTGCTGGTGCTGCTGCCCCTCGCGGTGGCCGTTCCCGCGGTCTCCGTCGTGCTCGGCACCGGTCCTGCCGCTGGCGCGTCCGCCCCGCAGGCGACGTGGACGGCCGTGGCGGCGACGCTCCCTGACGGTGGCCCCGCGGTGTTGCGAGGTGCGGTCGTCGCTGCGTCGCAGCCCGCCCCGACCGCCGTCACGGTCACCTCCCCGGCCACGCCGGTCACCGCTGCCGCGCCCCCGACCCGGGCCAGGGCTGCGGCCCAGCCGGCCTCGCGCACCCGCGCCGTCGTGGTCCGCCGGGCGACCGCTCCTCGTCCGGTCGCCACCGCGTCCGCCCCGACCGCCCCGTCCGCGAAGCCCGCACCCAAGCCCGCCCCTGTCCGGACCGGTCGTGACGACTACCCCTACCGCACCGCGACGACCAACAGCTACGACGACTGGGGCTTCACCAAGCGCCAGTGCGTGAGCTTCGCCGCCTGGCGCCTCGCGCAGGCGGGTCGGGCCCTCGACAACCGCGCCGACGGCTGGGGCAGTGCCTCGTACTGGGACGACGTCGCCCGCCGGCTCGGCAAGGCCGTCACCACGAAGCCGGCCGTCGGCACCGTCGCGCACTGGCAGGCCGGCGAGTCCTCGGCCTACTACGCGCCCGGGTCCACGACGGCCAACGGCCGTTACGCCGCCGGCTCCTACGGCCACGTCGGCTGGGTCACCCACGTCTTCGCCGACGGCTCGGTGCAGGTCGAGGCCTACAACGGCAGCGGTGACCGCAGCTGGTCGACGATGCGCGTGAAGGCCCCCCGCTTCCTGCGGCTGTAGCCGCCGGTAGCGTCGGCCGCGTGCTGGTGCGCGGGCTGGTCTTCGACGGTCCCGGCCGCGCGCCGACCCTCGAGCAGCTCGAGCTCGCCCCACCCGGGCCGGGTGAGGTGCTCGTCCGGTACACCGCGTCGGGGGTGTGTCGCTCCGACCTCCACGTCGTCGACGGCGACTGGGCCCGGCCGACCCCCGTCGTGCTCGGTCACGAAGGTGCCGGCGTCGTCGAGGCGCTCGGCGACGGTGTCCACGACCTCGCCCTCGGCGACAGCGTCGTGCTCAGCTGGCTCGCCCCCTGCGGCACCTGCCGGGCCTGCGTGGCCGACCGGTCGTGGCTGTGCACCGGTAGCGCCGCCGGCACGCACCTGCTGCCGGACGGCACCGCCCGGCTGACCCGCGCCGACGGCAGCGCCGTCCGGCAGTACCTCGGGATCGGGACCATGGCGGAGGCGGCGGTCGTCACGCGCGCTGCCGTCGTACGCGTGCCCTCTGCCGTGCCCGCCGAGGTCGCCGCCCTCATCGGCTGCGGCGTCGCGACCGGCTGGGGCGCGGTCGTGCGGACCGCTGCGGTCCAGCCCGGCGAGCGGGTCGTCGTCGTGGGCTGCGGGGGAGTGGGGCTGGCCGCCGTCATGGCCGCGGCCGATCTCGGCGCCGACGTCGTCGCGGTCGACCTGTCGCCCGCGAAGCTCGAGGCGGCACGGGCAGCCGGGGCCACGACGGCGCTGTCCGACCCCGACTGGCCGCAGCGGCTCGGCGACGTCGACGTCGGGCTCGACTGCATCGGCTCACCGGCCGTCGCCACCGCGCTGCTCGGCGCGGTCGTGCCCGGCGGCCGGGTGCTGCTCGTCGGCATGACGGCCCAGGGCGTGACGGTGCCGGTCGACGGCTACGCCCTGCCCGACCGCGGCGTCAGCCTGATCGGCTGCTGCTACGGCTCGACCGTCGCCGCCCGCGACTTCCCGCGGATCGCCGAGCTCTACCTCGACGGGCGGCTGCCGCTCGACGACCTCGTCGACCGCCGGGTCGGCCTGGCCGAGGTGGGTGACGCGCTCGACCGCATGCGGCGCGGCGAGGGCCTGCGCGCGGTCGTCGACCCGACGCTCTGACGCCTCCGAGGCGTCAGCCCGTGACGACGGCCTCAGGGACGAGGGCATCGGGTACGACGGCAGCGTCCGGCTCAGGCACCGTGTCCGTGACCGGCAGCAGCACCGTGTCCGTCACCGGGGGCGCGACCGGTGGGGTCGCCGCGTCGATGACCGGGTCCGTCACCGGAGGCACAGTGACGGTCACCGGGTCAGTGACCGGGTCCGTCACCGGAGGTGCTGCGGGGGGAGCGGGCACCTCGGCGAGCACGGCGCGGTAGGCCTCGACGGCCTTGGCGAAGCCCTGCCCACGCCGGTCGGTGGCGTCGAGGTCGGGCAGCGTCATGGCGTCGCGGCGGTCCGGGTGGTTGATCCACTGGCGCAGGGTCGCGACGTCGCTGCGGTGCTCGGCACCCCGGCCCTTCGAGGGGGCGTCGGCCGGCCCGGGCGTCGTGGGTGCTGGTGCTGGTGCGGGTGCCGGCGTCGCCGTCGTGTCCGTCGGGGCGGCGGCACGCGGGCGGGGCGCCGGGGTGGCGTGCGGGGTGGGGGCGTCGATGCGCATGGTGTGACCTCCTGTCGCGGAGCCCATCGGCAGGACCGGCCCGGGGCTGAGGCCGCTACGGTCAGGCACCCCCGCCCGAGGAGCTGCACATGATCGCCAGGCACGTCTCGCCGTGAGCCGACGCTTCGAGGAGCTCGACTGGCGCGAGACGCCGATCGGCGAGATCAGCCTGCGCCGCCGCGTCGAGCCGACGCTCGGGGTGGACGTCTTCGAGGTGCTGCTCGGCGAGGAGTACCTCATGTCGAGCCTGTTCACCGTCGCCGAGGTCGCGCTGGCCGACCTCGGCCTCGCTGCCCTCGACCGGGGCGAGCTCGACGTCGTCGTCGGCGGGCTCGGCCTGGGCTGGACCGCGCGGGCGGCGCTCGCCCACGACGAGGTCCGGCGGCTGCGGGTCGTCGAGCACCTCGAGGCCGTCATCGACTGGCACCGCCGTGACCTGCTGCCGCACGCCGCCGAGCTCACCGGCGACCCGCGCGCCGAGCTGGTGCACGGCGACTTCTTCGCCCTCGCCGCTGCCGGTGAGCTGGGACCGGCCGACGTCGTCCTGCTCGACGTCGACCACTCGCCCCGCCACGTCCTGCACCCCAGCCACGCCGGGCTCTACACCGTGCGTGGCCTCGCCGGCCTGCAGGAGCAGCTGCTGCCGGGCGGAATCTTCGCGCTGTGGTCCGACGACCCGCCGGAGGAGGGGTTCACTGCGCTGCTGCGCCAGGTCTTCGCGACCGCCGAGGCGCACGTCGTGCCCTTCGCCAACCCGTTGACCGGCGGCACCTCGGCCAACACCGTCTACGTCGCCTGCCGGGCCTGAGCGCGCACCCTCAGCTGGTGGGCGCTGTGGTCGTCGAGGACCGGGGCGCTGGCGACGGGAGGACGACGCCGGGGTTGAGCCGGTGGTCGGGGTCGAACGCGCGCTTGATCGCCACCATCGCGGCGAGCTCGGTGTCGGACCGCGACAGGCCCAGCCAGTCGACCTTGGCGCGCCCGACGCCGTGCTCGGAGCTGATGCTGCCGGCGAGGTCGGCGACGAGGTGCAGGACGGCGTCGGTGACGGCCCGGCCCGCGTCGCCGGTGTCGAGGACGTTGACGTGCAGGTTGCCCTCGTTGACGTGGCCGAAGACGATCAGGCGCGCGCCGGGAGCGGCTGCCTCGACGGCGGGGCCGAGCCGCTCCACGAGGTCGGCCAGTGCGGGCACCGGCACACTGACGTCGAGCTTGACCGGGATGCCGGCGGCGCTGATCGCCTCGGTGTGCTGCTCGCGGTAGGACCACAGCGCCCGCCGCCCGGGGGCGTCGGCAGCCACCGTCGCGTCGAGCAGACCGGCCACCTCGGCGACGACCTCGACGAGCTCGTCGGTCGGGTCGGTGCGCCCGACCGACTCGACCAGCAGGTAGGCGGGGTGCGCGACGGGGAACGGCGCGGGCAGGCCGGCGTAACCGCGGACCAGGTCGAGACCCGCGGCGTAGAACAGCTCCGCGGCGGCGAGGCCGGGCAGGTGCTCGCGCAGCGCCGGCAGCGCCGCGATGGCCGCGGCGGTGTCGGCGAAGGCGAGCAGGGCAACCGCGCGCTGGGTCAGCTGCGGGACGAGCCGCAGGCGCAGGCGGGTCACGACGCCGAGGGTGCCCTCGCTGCCGCACATCAGCGCGACGAGGTCGTAGCCGGTGTTGTCCTTGGCCAGCCCGGCGAGCCGGGTGAGGACCGAGCCGTCGGCGAGCACGACCTCCGCACCGGCGGTCTGCTCGCGCATGCTGCCGTAGCGGAGCACCCGGACCCCACCGGCGTTGGTCGCGACGAGACCGCCGACGGTGGCGGAGTCGCGCGCGGCGAGGTCGACCCCGAAGTCGAGGCCGGCGGCGCGGGCGTGCGCGGTCAGCGCGGCAAGGGTGACCCCGGCGCCGACGGTGACCTGCGCGGCCGGGACGTCAACCTCGTCGAGCTGGTCGAGCCGGGTGAGGCTGAGCAGCACCTCGCCGCCGGCCGGCACCGAGCCGCCGACCAGGCCGGTGTTGCCGCCCTGTACCTGCACGCGCGCACCGGCCTGGGCGCAGGCGCGCAGGACAGCCGCGACCTCGTCGGTCGTGCGGGGGCGTACGACGGCAAGTGACTCGCCGCTGAACCGCCCCGTCCAGTCGGTCTCATAGCCGCGCCGCAGGTCCGGGTCGGTGAGGACGTGGTCGGCCCCGACCGCGTCGCGCAGGTCGTCGAGCAGCGTCATCGCACGACGTCCAGCCGGACGGTCTCGGGCAGGCAGGCGAGCGCCTCGAGCACATCGGGCGCGTCGAAGGGCGCGACGTCGGTGATCACGTAGCCGAGGCCGCCGCGGGTGCCGAGCACCTGCGCCTCGATGTTGAGACCGTGCTGGGCCAGGACGCCGTTGACGGTCGCGAGGACGCCCGGGGTGTTGAGGTGCAGCAGCAGCAGCCGGTGGGCGCCGGGGACCTTCTGCAGGCTGACCGGCGGGAGGTTGACGCTCAGCGAGGTCGAGCCGTCGAGCCGGTGGTCCCGCAGCTTGCCGGCGACGAAGTTGCCGATGTCCTGCTGCGCCTCCTCGGTCGAGCCGCCGACGTGCGGGGTGAGGATGACGTTGGGCAGCCCGCGCAGCTCGGAGACGAACTCCTCGCCGGGCTGCTTGGGCTCGTGCGGGAAGACGTCGACGGCAGCGCCGGCGAGGTGGCCGCTCTCAATGTGGCGGCGCAGTGCCGCGTGGTCGACGACGAAGCCACGGCTGAGGTTGAGGAAGACGCTGCGCGGCTTCATCCGCGCGAACTGCTCCTCACCGAACAGCCCGCTGTTGCCCGAGCGACCGTCGACGTGCAGAGTCACGACGTCGGACTGCGCGAGCAGCTCCTCGAGCGTGCCGGAGCGGCGGGCGTTGCCGAGCGCGAGCTTGTCTGCGGTGTCGTAGAAGAGCACCGACATGCCGAGGCCCTCGGCGAGCACCGACAGCTGGCTGCCGATGTTGCCGTAGCCGACGATGCCCAGCCGTCGGCCGCGGATCTCGTGACTGCCGACCGCGGACTTGTCCCACACGCCCGCGTGCATGTCGGCGTTCTTGTCGGTCAGCCGCCGGGTCAGCGCGATGATCTCCGACAGCGCGAGCTCCACCACACTGCGAGTGTTGGAGAAGGGCGCGTTGAACACCGCCACGCCGCGCTCGGTCGCCGCCGCGAGGTCGATCTGGTTGGTCCCGATGCAGAAGGCGCCGATGGCCCGCAGCGCGTCGGCGGCCTCGAGGACCCGCGGGGTCACGGTGGTGTTGGAGCGCAGCCCGAGCACCTCGACGCCCCGCACGGCCTCGACCAGCTCGTCCTCGGACAGGGCGCCCGCGCGGCGCTCCACGTCGTACCCCGCATCCCGAAGGGTGAAGGCGGCGTCGTCGTGGATGCTCTCGAGGAGCAGGGCGCGTGGGGCTGTGCTGGTCACCGCCGCAAGGTTACCGAGCAGCAGCCGCGGTCACCTCCCGGACGTGACCCCGAGTCCGGCCCAGTGGTCGTTGAGCGCCCGGTTGGTCCGGATCCGGCTGTTGGCGCGGAAGGGCACGTCGCGCGGCGTTACAGATCG
The DNA here is from genome assembly GCA_030697205.1 of Mycobacteriales bacterium. NCBI lineage: Bacteria > Bacillati > Actinomycetota > Actinomycetes > Mycobacteriales > Mycobacteriales bacterium. The sequence goes on along the minus strand of JAUYQP010000059.1, from coordinate 4,659 downwards.
AGGATCAATGCCAGCGCATCGTCGACTCTTTGCATCTCGTCGACGGTGAGGATGCCAGCAAGCTCACTGAGCCGATCGAGGTCCACGGTCATGAGCTGGTCGCACATGACCAGGGTCTGCTGGTTCGCGATGACGACCTGTGGCCGGAAGCTGGTCTGGCGCGCGCTCGTGCTCGTGAAGGCGACGACCCACGTGCTCAGGTTGAGCCACTCCGGCTGGAGGACGACCGCGAACCGGCGACCCTTCTGCTCGTGACCCTTGCCGCGTGCGGGGAGCCGATGGACCTCACCTCGCACGCAGCGCCGCCATGTCGCGCTGGATCTCCCGGATCTCGGCCCGGTCGACCGGGTCGTCCTTGATGGCCTGTGCCTCTGCGGCAGCGACCTGTCGGCGTTCGTCCCGACGCATCGCAGCGAGGGCGTCCAGGATGACCTGGTCGGCGCTTTGCCGGCGAGCGGCTCCGAGCTGGAGGAGGAGGTCACGTGTGCTGGTCTGGACCTTCACGGTGGTCGTAGCACTCATGACCGAAGTCTACTCTGGGTAGACCATCCTGGTAAGAGATCCACCGCAGGACGCACTCTGCCCACAGGTGCCCCACGATCTTGGTTGTGGGGCCGTTCACGCCGCGCGGATCAGGTCCTGCACAGGCCCTGACCTGGTGTTTCGTGGGGTGAGTGACGGGGCTCGAACCCGCGACAACCGGGATCACAATCTGGCTGTGCACCCTCGTGGAGGTGCATGACTCTTGTATTTTCGCAGGTCAGAGCCTGTTTGGCTAGGCTGAGAGAAGTCGCTGTGGGGCAGGCGTGGGGCAGGTTCTGCCCCACGTTTGCCCCATGATCTTGGTCCGCGAAGCCATCGAATCTGATAATCTGATTCCATGCGAACTGTTACGGCAACCGAAGCGAGCCGATCCTTCGCCGCGCTGCTCGACGAGGTCGAGGCGGGGGAGACCGTGGTCGTCACCCGCGGCGGTCGCCGCGTCGCTTCGATCGGGCCTGCCACTGCCGGCAACGGGGGCGAGGTCGTAGCCCTGCTCCGGAAGGGCCCGCCCGACAAGCAGTTCGCTGCGGACGTGGCAGCGGCTCGGGATGCAGTGACTCTGGACGGACCGGCGTGGCCCGCAGGCTGATCCTCGACACCGGAGTCCTCGTCGCATCAGAGCGCGGCGCCCCAGCGGTGATGGCCGAGGCCATCGACCGTGACGACGACGTCGTCATCGCCGCTGTCACTCTGGCCGAGCTACGCACCGGCATCGAGCTGGCTGGCCCGCGTCATCGAGCCGCCCGAACTGACTTCCTCGTCAAGATCTTGGAGACGATGCCGGTGGAGACGTACGACATCGCGGTGGCCGAGGCACACGGCCGCTTGCTCGCCCACGTTCACCGTAGCGGCACCAAGCGCGGAGCCCACGACCTGATCATCGCGGCGACCGCGGTTGCGACCCGCCGCATCGTGCTCACCACCGATCGCAGCGCCCGCTTCCATGATCTGCCAGGCGTCGACTGCCTGGTCGTCGGCTAGTCCATCACCGACCGTCGCGCGATCCCGGCCTTCCTGTGTGGGTAGGTCGGCGGGTAGGTGCGGGTACTCCGCGCGCGGCCGTCGCACGCTGCTACTGCCGGTCCGTTCTGCGTGTGCGGCTCGGATCCGGTCACGTTGGCCTCAACGAACAGAGCGGCGCTTCTGGACGGTCTGACATCCCTTCACGGACGTAGCCGCTAGCGCTGTATCAGTAGATCGACGACGGCTTTCGTGTCACTCAGGTCGTCGATGACCCTGTCGGCGCCAGCGGCTTCGAGTGCGATCCGTTCGGCGTGGCCGGTGGCCACGAGTAGGCATCGCACGCCGCCGGCCTGGGCGCAAGCGGCGTCGAAGGGCGTGTCACCCACTACCCAAACCCGGTCGAGGTCGACCGGGCCGTAACGGGTCGCCGTGCGCTCGAGCGCGATCTGAACCAAGTTGTTGCGGTCGGCGTCATCTGAGCCGAAGGCACCGACCTCCAAGTCGATCCATCGGTCGAGCGCGAACGTGTCCAGCTTGAGCACGGCGTTGGCCCGGGTATTGCCAGTGAGCACGGTGTTCACGACGTCGGGATGGTCGTGCAAGCAGGCGAGGACCGATTCCACGCCGGGCAGCACGACTCCTCGTTCGCGCATCTCGCCTTGCCCCGCCACCAGCCCCCGCTCGAGCTCGGCCACCAGTGCCGGCACGTGCGACTCGTCGTGGTCGATCGAGAGGGCGGCCAGAATCTCGCGGGCGATCTGCGGGTCGGTCTTACCGCCGTACGGGACGCCGTGGTCGCCGGCGGGCACACCGAACATGGCCTCAACGGCGGCGGCGAACACCGTTCCCGCGATTTGTCCCGCCCGTACCAACGTCCCGTCGATGTCCCATAGCACCACTGTTCGCACGCCTCACCCTCCCACCCGACCGGCTCAACCCTCGCGGCGTGGGCCGATGGACATCGCCGACTATCAGAGCAGCACCACGCGCCGATGGGCAGGACAGACGTCCGCATCGGCGCTTACGGCTGGACGGGCCGCCAGCCGCGACGTTCGACGAGGCATAGCTCGGCCGTACCCTCGTTGCATGAACATGGGCCGGGCTGCCGTGCTGGAGCAGTTCCGCTGGGTAGAGGGTCATGCCGACGTGTGGCGCGTGTTTGCCGACGCCGACGCGCTGCGGGACGTCGTAGAGGGACTCGCCGCACCTTGGCGTGACGTCGGGGTCTCCCGAGTCGTCGGGATCGAGTCCCGCGGCTTCCTGCTGGGAGGCGCCACCGCAGTGGCGCTCGGCGTCGGCTTCATCGGCATCCGCAAGGCGGGCACGGGCCTGCTACCCGGCGCCAAGGTTCGGGCGACGGCCGCCGAGGACTACCGAAATCAGCGCCATGACCTACGGATGCAGTCGATCCTCCACTCAGGAGATCGCGTCCTCATGGTGGACGACTGGGCGGAGCGTGGCAGCCAGGCGTCGGCGGCTCGGGATTTGGTGAAGATGTGTGACGCGGAGTGGCTGGGTCTCTCGCTTGTTGTCGACCAGCTCCTGCCGGAGACGCGACTCGCGCTGGGTCGCGTGACTGCTCTGGTGCACGCCCATGAGCTCGGGTCCAGTAGCGGCGAGGCGCCGCATCGTGCGTTTCCTGAGGCTGCGCATGCGAGGGTCGGTCGGCGTCCGTAGCGGCGCTGCTGGACGCGCGCGAGCAGCACCTCCGTAGCTTCGCTACTGCGCGGCTTCCGCAGGCTCACCAAGGAGGTCGAGCAGATCGATGACCTCATCGACGGTGTCGCCAGGTACGAACGCGTCAGGGTTGTCGCGGTACAGGGCGTGACGGGGATGCGCGGCATTGGTAACGAGGACGGGTCGCATTCCGGCCGCCAGTGCCCCGGTGAGTTCGCCGCTGCCGCCGTCGCCGACGAACCAGCAGTCCTGCGGGTGGAGGCCGAGGAGTCGCGCCGCCTTCGCGAAGCCGCGCGGGTCGGGTTTCCGGTAGCCCTCGGCCCAGGAGAAGACGGTCGCGTCGAAGTGCTCTGCGAACGGCGTCGACGGCCACAGCTCGCACAGCTCGCCGCTGCAGTCGCTGAGCAGCGCAAGCCGGAACCCCCGCGCCCTCAGCTCCCGAACCATGTCGATCGCTCCGGGACGCGCCGTGTGGAGCCGGCGTGCGCCCTCATGGTGCGCCTGGATGGCCCTGTCGAGCTGTTGTTCTGTGGGTTCGGCGCCGCAGCGCCCCGCGATCGCCTGGAGCGTCGTCCTGGTGCCACCGAACACACCCGTCGCCCGCTCGGTGAACGAGGCAGTGACCTTCGTCCAGAACTCGTCCGGCGGGACGCCTAGCGCGACCGCGGTCGCGTCGTAGACGGCCCGCCGGTACTCCTCCTCGTCCGGGTCCGTCAGCGTCCCGAAGAAGTCGAACACGACGCCGCGAAAACTCGGCATGGTGGCGGCGGTCATACGGTGGCGCCGCTCGGCACTCCGTCGTGACGCCGCTGTGTTCCTGAGGCGCACGTGGTCACGGTGTGCACGCTAACCCGGCTGTTTCACGGGAAGTGAGGCGACACGGGGCCTGAAAGCGCGAAAGTGCCCGTTCTGCTTGAGAAACTTGGACTTCTTCAGGGAACAAGTCACCAAGCAGAGGAGCACTTCGCAGGTGAAGCGTATCGGGGGCTTTCGCAGGGTCAAGATCAGCGCCGATGGTCGGGGTGTCGTGTCGCACGCCGGGGTCGGGTTGTTGCGTGAGATGGCCGAGCAGACCGGGCTGGTCGACGCGGTCAGCGCGGCGCTGCTCGATACCTACAAGGGCCAGCCGGTGCACCCGCCGGGGCGGGTGTTCACCGATCTGGCGGTCGCGATCGCCGATGGCGCGGACGCGATCAGTGGCATCGCGGTGCTGGGCGACCGGACCGAGCTGTTCGGGCAGGTCGCGTCGATGCCGACGACCTGGCGGGTGCTGGACCGGATCGACGCGGTGCACCTGAGCGCGGTCCGGGACGCTCGGGCGCGGGCCCGCGCGGTGTGTCAAGTACCGGGTTTGATGGAGGGTCTGAACTCACGCGAAGCGGGTTGCTTCGGTGAGGCTGGACTTGCGGTGCAGGGTCTCGTACTCGACCGGTGGGAGCAGCCCAATCTCGCCGTGAAGGCGTCGATGGTTGAACC